>NZ_RYYB01000004.1:0-152041 GCF_004378925.1 Campylobacter sp. CH186
AGGGGATTAAATAAAGGATTAAATAGTATAAATATTTGTGTAAGTATTTATATAAGTATAATGGGGGCTATATTTTAGAGCACTCGTAATTTTTATTTTTTATATTAACAAATTGACTTTTAAGTGTTTTAAAATCTGGAATATAAGCATAACCGCTAAGCGTATCTATAACAATACAAAGAACATGCTTTTTTGATAACAAACGTATAATGCAATCTGAATTATTCTTTGCTAAAGTTTTTTCATATGCATAATTGGCATTTTTTAACGGAGAATACACTCTGCCCATTTCATCAAATACTAATCTAGTGAATCCTGAACAAGATCCTTTAAATTCAACCTTTTCTATTCCGAATCTTTTTGTAAGATTAAATCTTTGTGTAGTTTTTTCATCATCTTTACTAATAACTCCACTTTGACCTGAATTCATTAATTTGTTATAATTGATTACATCAACAGCAATTTCTCTATCTATATTGATTTCAGTTTTACCTAAATTAGCATTTCCATCGCCATTTTTATCCAAGAAAATAGTATATGTTTGATCATAACCTGTGGCAGCTGATTTTATAAAATAAATCTGCCATTTACTTTTAAACCACTCTCTTTTTGCGATAGCCAACTCATCAACTCTTATGCCTTCTTGCATCATGGCTAAACTTTGGGTATATTGGATATCATTAAGAATTTGTATTGCACCTTCTAGTAGATTGTCTTTTTTTAAGTAAAGACTGCCTAAATTAAAAACTATACCTAAAATGAGAATTATAAACACAAATTCCAACAAACTGAAAGCTTTAATCATAGTTTAAAATCTGATATACTTTTTCATATTTTCCAAGTTTTACTTTAACAATTTTTTTGTCCATATCATGCTTATCGGCTTGTTTTAAAGCTTTTAAATAAAACTTATTGCTATTTTTTATTCCATAAAATCGTAATCTTTTTTGCAAACTTGGGGCTGTTGCAAGCTCTAAAACATCTTGTTTTTTTAATTCTAGCGCCAATTCTTTAGCAAAATGATAATTATTGGCAAAATGACGATTTGGATTGTTTATAAAATAATACAATAATTGATTAGCGACGATTAAAAAGTAACAAAATATCAAAAAAATTATAGAACATTCTATAAAGATTTTATACCTTAATCGAAAAACTGGCAATCTCACTCTATAACTTTGCATTAAAGTTTTTATAAGCAAAGGAGTGCAAATAACACAAAAAGGCAAAAAATCATCTAAAAAAAGTTTTTGTCTTAAAGAAAGCAACAAACAAAATACAAATGTTACGCTCATTAAAAACCATAATAAATTTTTATATTTTTGAAAAGTCAAACGATAAATAGTATAAAAAAAATACACAAAAACCAAAGGAGAAAAACATGCAGCAAAAATTCCTAAGGTATCTAAAAAATAACCTCTTGGACGACCACCTGTATCAAAACCATAAAAACTGATACTCGCTCCAAACAAAACAAGAGATAAGGTAAATAAAATAGCATTTCTTTTATAAATCCCAAAAAAGAAAAAAGTTAAAAATAAAATATTAAAAGATTTATCAACAAATAATACTATAATCAATAATATATAAAAAAGCCATTTTTTTTCATATTCGTAAGCACATAATATAGCAAGGGTTAAAAAAATCACCAAAGATGCGGCATTAACCAGCAAAGCACTTGCAACAGTACCCGGCAATAAAACAAACAACAATAAAGAAAAAAAAGCATCAATTTTAGTTTTAGTATATTTTAAAGCTAGCAAATACGAAAGCAAGCAACTTAAAAAATGAAAAAATAAAAAAGGAAGCCTTAAACCAAAATCATTTTGCCCAAAAATAAAAGTTCCAAAATGAGATATATAATAAAGCAAACTATGGAAAAAAATAAGTGATTTACCCTGCTCACCAAAATAAATATCAGCTTCATCAGTACTAATACTCAGTGTTGAAATTCCATAAAGCAAAGCCAACAAATCAAGACTAAGTAAAATGGTGATAAGTTTATAATTTTTGATTTTTTCCATAATGAAAATTTTACAAAATTAAACTTAAAATATCAATGCAAATCATATAAATATCAAATATCTTAAAAATTAACATCAAATTGATTTTAGTTTTTATAAGTATAATTTTAAACAAAAAAGGCAAAAATGCAAACTATTAATCAAATTTTTCAAACACAAATCGATATTAAAAAATCTATTTTCTTATCTTTTCTTTGCCCTTTTAAAGATTTTAAATTTTTAATAGAAACGCTAAAAAAAGAGCATCCAAAAGCTGTTCATTTTGTCTATGCTTATCGTGTTTTAAATGATTTTAATCAAATTGTAGAAGATAAAAGCGATGATGGAGAGCCTAAAGGAACTTCTGGAATGCCAACTTTAAATGTTCTAAGGGGCTATGATCTTATCAATGCGGCTTTAATCACTGTAAGATATTTTGGCGGTATAAAACTTGGTACAGGGGGACTTGTAAGAGCTTATAGCGATGCAGCAAATGCCGTGATTAATAATTCTTCTTTACTTTTATTCGAATTGAAAAAAAATATATCCATTGCTATTGATTTAAAAAATTTAAATCGTTTTGAACATTTTTTAAAAACTTATTCTTTTAATTTCACAAAAGATTTTAAGGATTGCAAAGCTATATTACATATCAAATTAAATGAAAAAGAGGAGCAAGAATTTGAAATTTTTTGTAAAAATTTTGCACCTTTTGAAATAGAGAAATTATAAATTCTTGCAAGTAAATACAAAAGCTCCAAAATGGAGCTTTTGATTAAATTGCGTTCAATAAATCATTTAACAAAGTATTATTCTTACTTTGTTCATTTGCACCTTGTTGCACAAGATCATTGTGAACGCTAGCACTTTGAGCTCTCATAGACAACTCGCCTTCATTTTGTCTAAAACGATAAGCGTAAACATTTGACATTTGAGCATAATTACTTAAATTTGAATTTGAGTTTTGCGCATTGCTTTGAAAACTATTGCTAGAATTTAAAGCATCTCCGCTTGACTTCTCATCCGCCTTATTTAATATATCCATAAAATCAGAATTTCCAGATGAAAAATAATCTTCAACCTGTTTATCCACCTGTTTATACTGACCACTAATAGCATCGTATTCATACGAGCTGATCGTTCTATAATTTACCTGCATAGTTTTCTCCTTTCAAAATATGCAAAAACTATACAAGCAAAAAGTGTTCCTTTTTTATGCAAAAATTAATGTTTTTCAATCATGATGAGTAGGCAAATGCTCCACATCAAGCTCATTATTAGCTATAAATTCTTCCTTGGCTTTTTTACAGTTTTCATCACGCATTTTGCGGTATTCATTGCGAATCGTGATTTCTTTATCGCTTAGAGGTCTATCTTCTAAAAAACTAATATGAAAATAAGTATCATCGCTCTTTGAATAAGTTTTATAAAAATCTATATAATCAAAATAATCCTTGCCATTATCAAACTCTACGACCTCTTCTATATAAATCGTAGGTCCAAAACCCTTGTGATTTTGCGTATAGTGCCCAAAACCTGCGCTGTATTGAATTCTAAATTTAGCCATCATTTTCTCCTAAAAATTCTTGATAAGTTCCACGAAAATCCGTAAGCTTACCATTTTCTAAATGCCAAATTCTATTAGCAAAAGCAGAAACTAACTCCCTATCGTGGCTGATACAAAGCACTACACCTTTGAAATTATACAAAGCTTCACCTAGCGCAATAATACTTTCAAGATCTAAATGGTTATCAGGCTCATCTAAAAGCAAGAAATTTGGACGCTCTAGCATTAAACGAGAAAGCATTAAACGATGTTTTTCACCCCCACTTAAACTTGCTGCCATTTTTTCTTGATCGCTGCCACTAAAAAGCATTCTACCTAAACACTTACGGATTTCATCTAGATCTTTAAATTTTTCACTCATCAACCATTCATAAAGTTTCAAATTTTCACAAATTAAATTACTTGTATCTTGAGGAAAATATCCAAGCTCTATAGTCGCCCCAAGATGCATAGATCCACTATCTGGATTTATAGCATGGGTGATGATTTTTGCCAAAGTACTTTTGCCCATACCATTTGCCCCGATCAAAGCGATTTTATCATTTTTTTCTATTTTTAGCTCCAAATTTGAAAACAATTGTTTATCATAAGCCTTGCCTATACCTTTAAATTCTAAAACTTCATTACCTATTTCACGATTGGTTCTAAAAACTATGCTAGGATCTCTACGACTTGAAATTTTAATCTCTTCAAGCTCTAGTTTTTCAAGTGCTTTAGCACGGCTTGTGGCTTGTTTTGCCTTAGAAGCATTTGCACTAAAACGGCGAATGAAATTTTCTAATTCTTCTCTTTCTTTTAAGGTTTTATCACGTTTAAGCTCAGCTTGTTTTGCCAAAAGCGTTGAAGCCATATACCAATCATCGTAATTTCCCGCAAAATCACGAATTTGTTTAAAATCCACATCTAAAATTCTTGTGCAAATTTTATTTAAAAAATGCCTATCATGAGAGATGACAACCAAAGTTCCTTCATGTCTTAAAAGTTCATTTTCAAGCCAAGAAATCGCCTCTAAATCAAGGTTATTTGTAGGCTCATCTAAAAAAAGCACATCAGCGCCCAAAAATAAAACTTGAGCTAGTAAGACTTTAAATTTATCCGCACTTTGTAAGGTGCTCATCAAAGCATCAAAATCTTTAATCTTTAAAGAACTTAAAATTTTTTCACAACGCGTTTCACAATCATAATTTGGATCTTCTTCGGCCGTTATTATCTCAAGCTCACCTAAACGCTCATTGATCTCATCTGTAAATTCCTCGCTCATATAAAGCTTTTCTTTTTCTTTTAAGGCCTCATATAAACGCTTATTTGCACACATCACTGCATCTTTGATGGTGTAGTTTTCAAAGGCAAATTGATCCTGTCCTAAAACTGCGATTTTTAAACCTTCATCAAATACTATTTCACCACTACTTGACTCAATTTCTCCTGAAAGAATTTTTAAAAAAGTCGATTTTCCCGCACCATTAGCACCGATAAGTCCGTATCTTTGTCCTCGAACAAGCTTTAAATTCACATTTTCAAATAAAAGCTGATTTGCAAAACGCATAGTAAGATTTTTTACTTCAACCATGATTTTCCTTAAATTTTTTACTTATAAAAATTTTTAAGAAATTGTAGCGAAAAAGGCTTGAATTTTTAATTTTAAAATTAAATTTTTTGATAGTTAAAAATAAATTCTATAATTTTATTATAATTTTGTTTTTTAATTTTTTTATAGACTAAAAATAAATCTACTCCCCACCAAATAATGCCTAATAATAGAAAAATTCCAAACAACCCGAAAAAATTTCAGAAATATCCAAGTTAGAATCATTTTCATAGCTAATTCCTAGTATCAAAAATAACACACAAGGAAATAAAGATAATATTATACGCAATATTCCTAATGCATAGTCTTTTATCATAAATCTATCGATTGCCAACCAACCTAAACTTAAAAAACCACATATCATACTCATAATTAAAGGTTTTATAGGATCTTGAAGTCTTAAAAATACCAAATTTGATAAAGCTTCTTTTTTATTTTGTAATTGTTCAAACTTAAGCTTTAAATTGAAAAAATCTTCTTGATTTATTTTATCTTGTATATTTAAAAGAAAAACATTATAGTCCATATCCAGTCTCCTCAAAATTAACTTTTTAAGGCATTTTTGCCTTAAAAAGTTATCTGGTAATTTCTACATATACCATACCATCATCAGTATATCTAGCAAAATACTCGATCCAAGCATCCCATTTGTAAGGGCGAGAATCAATACTTCCATTTGCTTTTACTTGAGCTTTACAATACTGTGTTTTACTTTCCTTATCGGTTAAATCGCTCATAAAACCGCTATAAGTAAATTTCAACTTTTTACGATCAATCTCAGTTAAAACATTTTGTACATCTTGATCACTACATTTTGGAATACCGCTACTACAAGCACTCAAAAATACTGCCAAAATTCCAACAAACATAAATTTCGCATTAAAACATTTCATTAATTTCCTCCTTTTTTGTTCACCTAAATAATATTTTAGTTTCTCTTCATCTGTACCAAGTCCACCATTTTACTTGTAATCTCTAAAAAAACCTGTGCAATATTTGAAGCAACAGACAAAATATTTAAAAGCAATTTTCTTTATTGCTTAAGAATTCTAAACCTCACTTGCCACAAAAACAAAATTTACTAAAAACTTGATAAAAATATTTTGCAAACTTATTTTTGATTGTTTTTCATAAAACTCGAAATTATTGTATAATATTTGCAATCTTTTCAAAATTTTGTTTTCTTAATTTTTTACCCACTAAAAACATATCTACAATCCACCAAATCCAATTAACAAGCCACAACAAACCATATATTATCCCTAAAGCACTATATGTAATCATTAAAATACCGCAAAACATAGCTACAATTGTAACTCCCAAGCGTATAAGCCCTAAAACCCAATCTCCTATCATAAAACGACCCACTCCAAAAGCACCAAATAAAAAAGTCCCTACCCAAAATACTAGAGCGGGACTTTTTAGCTTTATCATTGGAAGCTGTGCTACTACTTCTTTTTGTTTATCCTCATTTAAGCGATCAAATTTCTCTTTTAGCATCACGGTAGATGTTGCATCTTTTGGCAATTTATCGCCAATACTGAAAAGAACCGAATTGAAATCCATAACTACTCCTTGAAAATTAAAAAATATCTCGAATTATTCCATGCTATAACTTAATTAATATTGAAATATTAAATATATTTTATATAAAAGATTGAATATTTCAAGTGTTTTTAATAAAGAAATTTTAATGTAAAATTTTTTAAAGGCTAAATTTTTAAGGTAAAAAATGACAAAAAAGAGCAAGCGTGATATGGCATATGAACTAGACATTGATGTTAGCACTTTATATAATTGGAGAAAATATAAACCCAATTTATATCGTATTGTTATGCTTGGCTTTAAATTTGATGAACTTTTAGAAAATAGTAAAAAAACTCATGAAGAATTACTTCATATAGAACAAACTATACAAGATGAGATTGCTAAATTTAAATAAAGTCCACTTTTAAGCTTTTTTCTATACAATTATCACTTTTATTAAAATCAAGGATTTGAAATGTTTTTATTAGATTTTTTAATATCATTGAGTTTTATTTTTGAAATTTCAGCACTTGTATTATCCTTTTACTTTAAAAATTCAAGAATTTTCTTTTTAACTTTAGTGCTATTAGGAGCTAAGTTGCCTTATTTTTATACAAGTTTTTTTCAAGCTAATTTATTTGTGGCTTTGTTTTTACCTATGATTTTTACTCTATTTTGCCTTGGAAAACACCATGCTTTAATTTTAAGTAAAAAAAATATCGCTTCAATTACAACCCTTATTTTTATAGGCGTTTTAAGCATCATTTTACCTAGAAATACTACTTTTAATAGCGCTGGTTTAGAATTTCATTTTATTGCATTAGATTTTTTTAAGCCTGTGAGTGAATTAGGATTTTTATTTTTTTTAGTCGGCTTAATACTCATTTTTATCAAAACTTTTAAAACTAAAGAATATTATCTTATTATCGCATTTTTTGCTGCATATTTTCAGTTTTTATTCCAAGAAGGAGCAGGAATAAGGTATTTTGAATTTGCAAGTTTAGTTTTTTGTTTTTATCTTTTAAATCACGCTTATAAATTGGCTTTTTTTGACATCTTAACAAAACTACCTAATGAAAAAAGCCTTACACGCTTTACAAAGGGAAAAAACAACTATATCATTGCCTTGCTTCATTTTAATGAACTAAAAGATACTAAAGAAAGCTATGCCAAACTCATCTTAAAACAAATTGCAAAAATTTTAAAACGCTTTAGAGCAAAAATTTTCATCGTAGACAATGATTTTATTTTAATTTTTAATGATAAAAATCAAGCTTTAAATCATCTTGCTTTTTTAGAATCCACCTTGAAAAACACGGAATTTAATTTAGAAAATGAAAATTTTAAACCGGATTTTAAATTGATTTGGCAAGAAAGTGAAGGAAATTTGGATAAAAATTTACAAAGTCTAAGAGCAAGACTCTTAGACTAAAAAATTATTTTTCGTTTGCTTCAACTTCGATATTTAAATTAATATCATCGCTTAAAGTAATAGTTGAAGTACTTGTCGCGAATTTAAAATCAGAGCGTTTGATTTTTCCATTTAAAGAAAAACCTATTTTTTCTTTTCCATCTTTGCCTTTAGCTACACCGCCGATTTCAGTATCCAAAACAATATCTTTAGAAACTCCAGCTATAGTTAAAGTTCCCATCATTTTGCCTTTTTCATTATCGATTTTTTCATATTTTTTCATTGCAAAAGTCATATCAGGATATTTTTTTGCTTTGAAAAAATCATCTTGTTGTAAGTGATTATCTCTTGTTTGATTTTCTGTATTTACAGATGCGATTTTTATAGTTGCATCAAGCTTTTTAAACTCAGCACTCGCAGGATCAAAATCAATCACCGCAGAATAATCTTTGAAATTTCCTTTTACATTGCTAATTTGTAAATGTTTGATTTTAAAACCTACATCTGTATGTGCTTTATCTAAAGTATATTCTTTAGCAAACAAACCTGTGCTTAACAAAGACACCGCAACCAATGAACTTAATAAAACTTTTTTCATTTTTTTCCTTTTTTTATAGTAATTTTCAATATAAAAATTTTATTAGATAAAACATAATAAATCATTAATAAAAATTAAAAAATTTTACTATTTAAAAATTTTACAAATTCTTCAAATTTAGGCAAATCAAGCTTTATTGCTTCTCTTTGCTGTTTTCCCCACATACACTCTGGAAAAAACGCATCTTCTTTAAATCTTGCCATAACATGAAAATGCACCCTTGGCACATAATTTGCAAAAGAGGCGATATTGATTTTTTCAGGTTTGTAAAATTCTATCATAGCCTTTTCACAAAGTAAAATTTTTTCAAAAAGTTCTTTTTGCAACTCTAAAGGACAATCGCTAAATTCTTTATAAATTTCTTTAGTAAAAATTTTAAGCCAAGGCACTTGAGCCTCCTCTTTCTCTATATAAATCAAATCATTTTCATAAATCATTACATTCCTTTGAAATTGTATTTATGATTATTTTACAAAATTTATCAAATTTTTAAGTCAAAATGCGTTAAAATTCCTAAAATTTAAAAAACAAAAAGGAGGATAAATGCAAATTAGTTCAAGTTATAACTCTTATGATTACTACTCTAGCAAACCTTCTTTTGATAAAACAAATCAATCTGATTCCACTCAAAAAGATGAAAAAAATCTTAGCGAAAATAAAGATGATAAAGAAAAAAATGGCGAACAAACCCAAATGGTTAATGGCGTAGAGCTAAGCCAAAAAGAAGTAGCTCAAGTTCGCGAACTCCAAAGTATCGATAGAAATGTAAAGGCTCATGAAGCTGCACATCAAGCAGCAGGTGGTGGCTTGACAGGTGCTGCAAGTTTTACTTACACAAGAGGCCCTGATAATCAAATATATGCTACAGCAGGTGAAGTTCCTATCAGCATGCAAAAAGGAAACACACCAGAAGAAACTATAGCCAATGCAAGACAAATTGCAGCAGCAGCTATGGCTCCTGCTGATCCTAGCCCACAAGACTATAAAGTTGCAGCAAATGCTACAAAAATGGAATTTGAAGCAAGAGCTGAAGCAATGAAGCTTAAAGCCGAAGAAGCCAAAGAAAAAGAAGAAGAAAATAAAGAAAAAGATGACAAAAATTCAGAAAATAGCTTAGAAAAAACAGATAAAGATTCAAAAAACAACGATAAAAATTCAAATTTTGATAAAGATTTTAAAAATTTCATAGCCAAAACTTATCAACAAAACTCGCAAAATAACGACATTAAATTCAATATCGCATCTTAAAATTCTTAATTTAAATAAAAAAAATTATGCCAATCTTCCTTATAAATAAAGCTTTGTTTTAAAACCAAACGGACATGTCTAAAAATTTATCTTTTTTATTATCTGCTTTATCTGTATTTGTAGAATTACTTTGCTCTTCTTTTTTGGCTTCTACTTTTTTTTGTACCTTCTTGCTGTTCCATAAGCTTTAAAGTATCATATATTTGATGAACTTCCTTAGGCATACATTTATGGAAACGATGACTTGAATTTGCATGTAAAATATTTAACATTTTTTATCCTTTTTATAATTTAAATTTTTGCATTTTCAATACTTTCATCTCTAATTTTAGTAAGTGTCTGCAGGGGATTATTTCCAAAATATCTATTAAAAGAACTTAAAGTAATCATCTTGCATACCACCCTCCAAGAGCAGACTACATTTGCCTTTTTGTATAATTGTAGTTTGAATAAGAATTTACACCATTAATCATTTTTGCCTTCCTTGATATTATATACTATATCGGAAAAAAATTAAAAATTTATAATCTTGAGAGTTTTCAAAAACTCTCAAGTTATTATCAAGCTAAGCTTTTTCCACTTTTATGATATTTTAAAATACCTTCAGCACAGCGATAAGCCAAAGCTCCCACAGTATCAGTTGGATTATATCCACTATTATGTTGGAAATTTCCTGCTCCTACAACAAAAAGATTATCCGCATCCCAGTGTTGTAAATAAGTATTAACCACACTAGTTTCTCTATCTGTGCCCATGGTTGTTCCACCTGTGTTATGAGTAGATTGATAAGGCACAACGCTATAATCCTTAAGATAAGCACCTTTTTTGATTGATTTTACTCCTTGCATTCTTTTTGCTACCTCAGCTGTTTTATCTGTGATAAATTTATGCAAAGCTCTATCTTGATCAGTGAAATTATAAGTTAAGCGTAAAAGTGGCATACCAAAAGCATCTTTATAAGTTGGATCAAGACTTAAATAATTATTCTTATGAGGCAAAGAAGCACCTTGTCCTCCTACTGTAATAGCTCTTGTGAAATTATAGTTTAATACTTTCTTAAATTCGGCACCCCAAGTTGGAGCTCCTGCTGGAAGTGGGGCTGATTGTATAGGGCGAGTTCCAAGCTGAACGCTATAAATCATAGCTCCATGAAGGAATTTTTCCTTAGAATGATCAAAATTATCTCCGTTAAAATCATCACTCGTAGTTCCTAAAGCACCTGAACCCATGAAGGTGTTAAATTGCTCATCAAAGAAAGCTGTTGTACCCATGTTCATTTGATAACAATAATTTCTACCTAAAGTTCCTTTACCTGTTTTTGGATCGTATTGCTCACCTATGTTGCTTACCATTAAAAGCTTAGCATTGTTAAACATATAACTAGTAAGTACAACTATATCAGCAGGCTGGATATACTCTTTCATCGTTCTAGTATCGACAAATTTTATCCCCGTTACTTTTCCGTCTTTTTTAAGAATTTGCGTTACATTGCTATAAGTGCGTATGGTGTATTTACCTGTGCTCATAGCCTTTGGAATTACTGTGTTTAAAGGACTTGCTTTTGCGCCATACTCACAACCAAAACGCTCACAATACGCACAGTATTGACAAGGAGCTAAATCTTGACCATCAGGGTTTGTATAGCCACCTTTAGAATTTGAGGCTGGCAAACGATAAGTGTGTAAATTTGAACTTTTTGCTGCACTTTCAAATCGTTTAAGCATTTTAGTATTTTCAAGAGGTTCTTGTGGATAAGGACTAGATCTAAAAGCCCCCATTTTTTCTGCTAAAGGATTTGGCTCACCTGATACTCCACAGGTTTTTTCAAATTTATCATAATAAGGCTCCATATCCTTATAAGTCACACCCCAATCTTGCAAGGTATAATCATTGCCTAATTTATTACCATATCTTTGTTTGCTTAGGGTTTGAATTTCAAAGTCATAAGGCATAAACCTAAAAGTCCAACCATTCCAATGCACCCCTGCACCACCAACATTATTACCTAATAAAAACGAACCCATTTTACGATAAGGCAAGGCTAAACTACTAGGGTCATGACGAAAAGTCACAGTGTCTTTTGAGCAATCTTGCATCAAACCATAATTAATCCCGTATCTCCACTCATCATGGATAAAATTAAAATTTTCAGTACTTTGCATATGTCCGCGTTCTAAACTAAGCACATTCAAACCTGCTTTGGTAAGCTCTGCAGCCACTATACCTCCAGTCCATCCTGCTCCAACTGTTACTACATCTACTTTTTTTAATACTTCAGACATTTTAACTCTCCATATCTGCTAAACCCATAGGTTCAATGTTAAAAAATTCATCACTTGCAATTTTATCCACATAGCTCATTTGTGCGCCTGGATATTGCATCATTCTCCAACCGTTTTTATTATCATTTCCGCCATAAATTGGATCAGCTAAAACTCCAGCTACTGTCATATCTCTTAAAAGTGTGAAAAAATAAGAAGATTTAAAACCTGTAGTTTGAATTTTTCCTTTTTCAAAATCGCTTAAAATTTTATCCTGATCTCCACCTTTAAGCAAAGAAAAAGATTTTTTATAACGCTTTTTAGCATTTTCTTCAAGAGCATACACGCCTTCTAAAAAAATATCTTTGCGTTGCATAGGGGTTTGATAACCTTGTTCAGCTTTACCCTCCATGAAAGGCCCCTGCATATATTCTCTATCATTATAACCATAAGCACTAGCTAACTGATTATCGATAAAATAAGGCACACCTAAACCTATAGCTCCTTCTCCTTGTTCATCTTTAGGATAAATTCTTTCACAGGCTGCACTTAAGGTATCAAATTCAGTTTGAGTTTGAAAAAACATTCTACCTCTAATTTTACTTGAATTTCCTTGTGAAGCTTGATGCGAATGCGTAAGTTCTGTTGCCTTTAAAACAGCACCGCCACCTATAGTACTAGCTGCTACTACAGAACCACCTAAAAGCCCTAGTTTAAAAAAGCTTCTGCGATCAATAATATTGTCTTGCATTACTTCTCCTTGATAATAACTTAAACAAGACTATATTATTCCTATTGATATAAATTTAACTTTAAAAAGCGATAAATTTTGTGTTATTCTTAATTTTATTTAAGAATATCTTTGAAAGTAATAAAAATAGAACTTTTAATAAAGCTCTATATCTTTAGAATTAAGTTCTTTATAAGCTGCGCAAGCTTCTTGATGTTTTTGATCACAAGCCATACCAAAATATCTTTTTGCCTTTATTAGATCTTGTTTTTCTAGTTGATTATAGCGTCCTAGCAAATAACAAGCCTCACCAAAACCCAAAGTGCAAGATTTAGAATAAAAAGCAAGAGCAGATTTTACACTTGCTTTAACAAGTTCTCCTTTATCATATAAAGATCCTAACTGATAACAAGCTCTTGCATTTTTTAAGTCACAAGATCTTTTATAAAAACTTGAGGCCATTTGTCCATCTTTTTCTTTTTCATAAAATAAAGCTATGTTATTACAACTTAACGATTCTCCTAAAGTGCAAGCTTTATTAAAAGCCAAAAGAGCTTCATTTTTATAACCTTGATTTTGCAAAAGCAAAGCCATATTAGAACACGCATTTGCTAAACCCAATTTACAAGCTTTATCATAAAATTTATAAGCTTGATTTAAATCCTTACTCACACCCTTAGCACTTTCATGCATAAAAGCTAAAGAAAAACAAGCTTTAGAAATATCTTTTTCACAAAGATTCTTAAAAATTTCATAAGCTTTATCAAATTTATTTGCCTCGTAAAGTTTTAAACCCTCTTCTAATTCACTTAATGCAAATAATGAATTAAAAAATAAAAATAAAGCTAAAAATATTCTCATTAATCTTCCTTTATATTTTCTCTAACATTTAAAATCTGCGCTCTTCTTTTTTGAAGTTCTGCTTTTTTAAGATCTAAAAATTTATTTTTTTCTTGGATTAAATTTTGACTTTGTTCTAAGAAATTTTTTGCAATTTTTGTCAAAATAGGCTTATTAATAAGCAAAGTTTCAAACTCATAAACATTTAATTCATTTAAAACTCTTTCATAAATTTCGCTTTTTTTAGGATAAAAAAGTACGAATTCAGAACTATCAAGCTCATAAAGAACACGACTTTCATTGATTTTACGACTAAAAAATGCAAGGCTTAGTTTCGTAGCATTTTCATAATTTGTAAAAGCCTTAAGATTTAATTTTTCAAAAAATAAATCAAGCTCTAAAATGCTTTTAAATAAAAGTTCTTTAAAATCTTTCAAAAAGTACTCATCGCTTGCATTACAAAAAGCTCTTAATTCGCTAAAATTTTTATCACTTTGGAAAATGTGATCTTTTTGTATGTTTGAAAATTCTGCTTTAAACAGCAAAATTTCTCTTTCAAGTATGTTTATAAAGTCTTTTAATTTCATCTTGATTTCTTCAAAAGATTTATAAAGTTCATTTTTGATTTTTTTAAACTCTTTACTCATCACATCACTATTATAAAACATCGCCAAAAAAGCATCGTCACTTGAAATATAAGGCGCTTTATAATCATATCTTGTATATAAATCTTTCTTTAAAAATCCTTTGTTTTCTTTGTAAAAATAAGCATCTTTTTCCTTAACACTTGCAAAAATTTCACTAGAAATTCTTTCGCTAATGCTTTTAAGCTGTTCTAAAATCTGATGATTTAAAATTTCAATCTCTTTTAAAAAATTTTCATACGCTAAAAGTAAATGCTTTTCATAATTTTGAAATTGATTTAATAAACGATCAAAAATACCTACAAAAAGTTGATTTTCATCTTCTAAAATTTCGCATAAATTTAAAATTTTTCTTTTAACAAATTTTTCTTTTAAAGCTGTTGTATCTAGCTGAGTTAAAAAATCAAGCAAAGATTGAAAATTAGATTTTTCATAGCTTTGCTCATCTTTAGCTTCTTTGCAAGAAATGGCAATAAGCTCATCAAAATATTTTAAAAATACACTTTTTGCATAATTTAAAACATTATCTAGTTCTTCTGTGCTTAATTTATCTTTTTGATTTAATACACAAATGCTATTTTCTCCTAAAAGTTCCAAATTTGCTTTTATGGCATCTTCTTCACTTTTTTTACCTGCATTATCAATCAAACTTAACCAAATCGCCCCATGAATATTTTTAAGCTCATCAAGAGTTGTTAAAGTATCATTTTCATTTGCATTTAAACCTGGAGTATCTACAAGAGTAATTTTTTCAAGTAAAGGAATAGGTGCAAAAATATGCAAACTTTTTGCTTGTTTTACTTCATTTCTTTGATCCGTATAAAAGGCTAATTTTTCTATATTTGTGATAATATCACTTCCATCTTCAAATTCTACTCTTAAAAAATATTCTTTTGCATAGCGTAAAAAAGTAGGTTTAAAAGTAACAGGAACAACACCCGTAGGCAAACAATCACACCCTAAGATCAAATTTAGCAAACTTGATTTACCACTTGAAAACTGCCCTATAATAGCGATATTAACATTCTTATCCAAAGAAAACACAAGTTCTTTTAATTCATTTTCTAAAGCATAACTTGCGTGCATAAAAGGCTCATTAAGTTCCTTACAAAGCTCTTGAATACACCCTTTAAAACTATCATCAAAACTCACACTATAAGTATTTTCATAGGCTTTTATAAAATCATTTAAAAGATTAATCTGCATTTAAAAGCCCCATTTCAAGTTGTTTTAATTTTTCAATTTTTTCTAAATTTTCTTCAAAAGAATTTAAAATATTAGCATCTTGATTTTTCAGACTCTGTAAACCTTTTTCAAGACTTTCTAATTTTGATTTTTGATTTTTTTCATAATGTTTTAATTTATCATTTAAAAACTCAAAAAATGCTCCATTGATATTTAAAGAGTTTAAAATTTCGCTCATTTTAAATTCTTTAAAAGTATCAAAAATAACCGTATCTAAATTCGTTTCAAGCTCATATAAATCTGATTTTAGATTACTTAATTTTTCAATTTTCAATCTTAAAAGTGCAAATTTTTCGCTTTGAAAAATACTATCTATATTTTTTGAAATTCCATCTTTAAAACCTTCAAAACCATTGTCAAAATCATCTTTTAAAAAATTATATTTTAAAGATAAATTTGTTTTAAGCTCCTCGATTTTTTTAATATTTTCAAATTTAATTTCTCTTAAAATATCATTAATCCCATCTTTTGTGGTAATATCAACTATATTTAAAATACGAGAAAGATTAAGCTTTTGTGCATTATTTTTCAAATATTTAAACTCATCTATCAAGCGTTCTTTTAATTTTTTAGCCAAAAGTAAAACAAGATTATCTATGCCACTATCTATATTTTTAAGTTTTGCAATGGAATTTGAAATTTCATCTTGTGCTTCTTTTAATAAGGTGTTTTGCTTTTGAAGTTCAAGTAAAAGCTTTTGATTTTCTTCACTTACACCTTGTTTATTCTCCTTAATAAGACGATTTTGCATTTCATATTCGCTTAGAATATTTTTAAGCTCTAAATGCAATTCTTTTTTGTAAGCTCTTAAGGCAATCTTACTTTTTTCTCCTGCATAAAGCTCGTTAAAAAGATAGTTTTCAACTTCTTGCATACCACTTTTTTGCAAGCTTTCATTAGATGCTAAACCTTTATAAAAATCACTTGCCATTTTAGCGCTCACACATAAAAAATCAATCTTTTCCACTAAATTTTCATCTAAATCCACAAGTCTTGATTTTAAGCTTTCCTTGGTATAAACAATGACTTCTTCTAAATCCTTTTTGCTTAACAAATCCGCTTTAGTTAAAACAATTAAAAACTTACTCAGCCTTGAGTTTAAAAGACAATGCACCAAAAAGTCTGCATCTTTTTGAGTTAAGCTTTGAGAAGCATTCATTAAATGAATTAAAAAATCACTTTCTTTAAGATACTCATTTGTAACAATTTCTCTTTGAACTACAACATCATCAAGTCCTGGAGTATCAACTATGGAAATATTATTTTTTAAAAAATCTAAATGACTTTTAATTTCTATTTTTTTAATTAAAGCTGAAATTTTATTTTTAGCTGAACTGAAATTTTTAAGCTCACAAAGTGCGATATTTTGTATTAAAGGTTTATCTTTGATAAAATCCTCTATATTTACACTCTTATCCAGCTTGTCGATAAATTCTTTTAAATCTGCATTAAAGTGCGAACTTTCAAGTATATTTTGCCATTCTTTTTTATCCCAAAAATATATCTTTGCTTCTTCACTCTTGCCATAACTTAATACTGTTAAATTAGCTGTTTCAGGTATGTTTGAAACCCCCAAAAAATCTTCTTTTAAAAGAGCATTTAAAAGACTTGATTTTCCTGCATTCATCACGCCAGTGATGGCTATATTAAACTCTAAATTTTGAAATTTTTCCAAAGTTTTTTGAAGTCTTGATTTTAAATTTTCATCAAAACTTAGCTTTTGAAGCTCTAAATTAATGGTGTTTAATTCTTTAAAATCATTTTGAAATAAAGCTTTTTGATCTATACTTTGAACTTTTTCTTGTGAAATAAAATCAAGCATTTCGGTATTTTTTGAAATTTTTTCTAAAATTTTTAGAGCCTTAAGCAAATCTTGCCTTGGAATAAAACCTGATTTAAAAAGATTTAAAATACAAATTTGAGCATTTTGTATACTAAAAATATCCACTCTTAAATCAATTTTTTTGCAAAGCTCTTGAAATTCTTTTAAGAGAAAATATCTTTCATAATTGTCTTTATTGACACTTAAAATAATCGCGCACTCGGCTGTATCAAGTTTGCTTTTATCTTGAAATTTAGCATCAAAATTTAAAAATTGGAGTTCATTTTGCCAAATTTTTTGGAATAATTCTTTCATAATCTTCCCCTTAAAAAGGGGAAAGATTTATTTATTTCTTTGAGCGACAAGTTGTCTTCTCATATAAGCAATTTTACTTTGCAAAGGTAATTCTTTAGGGCAATTATCTTCACAAGCAAGCAACGACATACAACCAAAAACACCATCATCATCGCCTACTAATTCATAAAAATCTTCCACACTTCTATGGTCATGCGGATCTTGTAAATATCTAGCTGTTCTTAAAAGCCCTGTAGCAGCTATGAAATTTGGGCGCATAAGTTTAGTTGCACAAGAAGCTACACAAATTCCACACTCTATACAACGATCAAGTTCAAAAGTTTCATCCGCAACTTCTGGCTCAATACGTTCTTCAAGTTTAGAAATATCAGTTTCTTTTTCATTATGCACCCAGCTTTCAACACGTTTACACATGTCTTCAAACCACTCGCCTGTATTCACGCTTAAATCTTTAATGTGTCTAAATGCAGGCATAGGCATAAGCTCTATCACTCCATCAGGATAATCTTTAGTCAAAGTTTTACAAGCAAGTTTTGGCACTCCATTAATCATCATTGCACAAGATCCGCAAATCCCTGCACGACAAACAAAGTCAAAACTCAGATCCGCATCCATTTTTTCACGGATTAAAGTCAAACATACAAAAACCGTCATAAAAGGAGTTTCTTCAAGCTCATAAGTCACAAAATGTGGTTTAGAAATTTTGCTTAAAGGATTATATTTAAATGCCTTTATTGTCAATTTTCTACTCATAATCAACTCCTATTCTTTGGTTTGGTGCTTTATATTTAGCTTGTAATTCATAAGGCATTAAAGCGTTTTGAATTTCATAACGACCTTTGCCTTCAGCTTCCATTTTTTCACGTATTGCATCCACTTCAGCTTGGCGTTTTTCACTTAAAGGATTTTCTATAATATTTCCTTTAGCTCCATATCCACGGAATGCTGGTGGAATTTCCATTTTCATAATATCAAGCTCTTCGTATTCTATGCGTGGCAAGGTTTCGCCTTCTACCCAAAAAGTATTGGTTCTTTTCATCCAATTTAAATCATCTCTTTTTGGATAATCTTCTCTATAATGCGCCCCACGACTTTCTGTTCTTAAAAGCGCTCCATAAGCTACGCAAAGTGCTATTTTTAACATTCTTGGCACTCTATACGCTTCTTCAAGCTCTGGATTTGCACAATCAAGTTCTTTACAATGTACTTTAACATCTTGAGAATCTTTATAAAGTTTTTCAAGTTCATCTACTGCTTCTTTCAAACCTTCACCTGTTCTAAAGATGGCCACTTTATCCCACATGATTTCTTTCATTCTGTTTTTGATTTCAAAAACATTATATTGACCTTCTTTATCTACTAAAGATTTTAAATATTGATACTCTTTAGTTAAGAAGTCTTTTACTACATTTGTATCAATTACTTCACCATTATTTTTACAATAATCTGCAAAATAATCTCCCACTATCATACCTGCTACAACAGTTTCAGCACATGAATTTCCACCCAAACGATTAAAGCCGTGCATATCCCAACAAGCTGCTTCCCCACAAGCAAAAAGTCCTTCTAGCCATTGACTTTCACCTGTTGGCTTAGTTCTAATTCCACCCATAGAATAATGCTGCATCGGAAGAACTGGAGCCCAACCTTTTGGACCTTCATCTGCTGGATCAATACCATTAAAAGTTTTACAAATATCTTGTACATCGCGGAGATTTTTTTCCACATGAGCTCTTCCAAGTATAGAAATATCAAGCCATAAATGATCCCCATAAGGGCTTTTTACACCTTTGCCTTTACGAATATGTTCCATCATTCTACGACTTACCACATCACGGCTTGCAAGTTCTTTTTTTTCTGGTTCATAATCAGGCATAAAACGATATCCATCCACATCGCGTAAAATTCCACCATCACCACGACAGCCCTCAGTAAGCAAAATACCGCTTGGCACAATAGGAGTTGGATGAAATTGCACTGCTTCCATATTTGAAAGTCTGCAAAGCCCTGTTTCAAGAGCGATGGCTGCACCTGTTCCTTCACAAATTACCGCATTTGTAGTTTGTTTATAAATTCTACCATAGCCCCCTGTTGCTATCATGGTTCCTCTTGCAATATAAGCAATGAGTTGTCCATTAGTTAAATCTCTAGCAATCACACCTAAGCATTTTTTACCATCATGGATAATTCTTACTGCTTCCATTCTATCAATAATTTTTACTTGATGTTTAATAGCTTCATTTGCTACACCATAAAGCATACAATGCCCTGTTGCATCTGCGATATAGCAAGTTCTCCATTTTTTAGTTCCACCAAAATCTCTAGCATTAATAAGCCCGTGCGCTTCTTCTTTTTCTTCAATCACAGTTTTTTGTGCATTGATTACAACAGTTCTTGGACCTTTAGTAACTCTAGTCCAAGGCACACCCCAAGCCGCAAGCTCACGCACTGCTTTTGGCGCAGTTTGAGCAAACATTCTTGCTACTTCTTGATCACAGCCCCAATCACTTCCTTTTACTGTATCTGCAAAGTGAAGATCTTCATTATCACCCTCACCTTTTGCCCCATTTGCTAAACTTGCCTGCATACCTCCTTGCACCGCTGCAGAGTGAGAACGCTTCACTGGACAAATACTTAAAAGTGTTACACTTTGGCCACTCTTTGCTACTTCAATAGCCGCTCTAAGACCTGCTAATCCTCCGCCTATTACTAAAGCATCACTATATTGTATATTCATAATTTGCTCCATTGTAGTTTTTTATCATCGCAGTAGTTTGGGTTTGATTTTGGTAGTTTTTATAACCTATTTTTATAAATGCTGCAAGACTTAACACACCTAAAACTAGGAAGAAAATACTGATTATCCATTTAGCAGTTTTAAGCTTTTTGCGACTTTCTTTTACATTTTTTCCTTCAAACCAACCCCATTTAACACAAAGTCTATAAAGCCCTATACTTCCATGAAGTTCAACACAGACTAAAAGAACAGCATAAAAAAGCCACATAAAATGACTTACAACCCTATCTCCTGACATATCACCACTAATTTTATCTGCATTGGTTACAATAAAAATAAGATGAGCAGAACCTAAGAAAAACATAATAAAACCTGTAAAAGCTTGAACCCACCATAACGAAGTATCGCTGTGATTCATTTTTTTACTGTGTGTTCTTAGTATTTGATACTGACGGTAATTAATAGGAAATTTTCTCATTGCAAGCAAAGCATGAACGAAAAAAACCACTAAAACACAGGCGGCTAAAAATGAAGTAAGATAACTCATAACAGGATTATCGTAAACAAATTTTAATTCTAAAAAATGTACCACAGAATTAAAAAAATCCTCACTGACTAAAATTGTAGAAACAAAAAGCATATGCACCCACATAAAAAGACCTAAAAAAAGCCCTGAGGCGCTTTGGATAAAGTCTAATTTCGCAGGCATTTTACTTTTTTTGCCCTCAATGCTCTTACCCAAATAACCTTCGATAAGCTCACGCATCTTTACTCCTTTGTAAAAAGAAATTAAAAAAATCCATTTCATTATATTACAAAAGTCTTTAAGATAGATTAAATATTTACTTTTTTAAACTTTATACAAATATAAACTAACAAAGCTGTTATAAACATTATAAAACTTAAAATTTGTCCCATACTCATACCCCATAAAACAAAACCTATACCAAAATCAGGCTCGCGATAAAATTCACATATAAATCTTGCCAATGAATAAGCACCAGCATACACAAGAATCAATTCCCCTTGAAAACTTTGCTTAAATCTTGCGAAATAAACTATAATAAAAACAACAATACCTTCTAAAAATGCTTCATAAAGTTGCGATGGATGGCGCAATACTCCATCAACATAAATTCCCCAAGGCACATTTGTAATGCGACCAAAAAGCTCTTGATTTAAAAAATTTCCTATACGACCAAAAACATAAGCCAATGGAACACTTAAAGCAACCAAATCAAGAAAAATCCAAGGATTTGTTTTATATTTTTTACAAAACAATAAAGTAGCTATCAAAAATCCTATAATTGCTCCATGATAACTCATACCTCGAATACCTACAAATTCACCATTAATATAAGGATTAAAAATTTGCCAAGGATGAGTAATATAATACATAGTATTTGCATCATAAATCAAAATATATCCAAGCCTTGCACCTAAAATAACCCCTATTTCAACCCATATAAAATAACTATCCAAATGTTTTTCATTAATGTCTAGTTGAAATTTTCTTACAAAAAATTTAGCCAAAAGCAAAGCCAAAAGCAAAGCTATAACATACATAATGCCATACCAATGTACCTTTAAACCAAAGATGCTAAAAGCTATAACATTAAAATTTGAATAAATATGCTGCCAAAATTCCATATATCTTTCCTAATTTTCTTTTATAAAAATATAACAAAAAAACTTTAACTTGCTATAATTAACACAAACACATTAAATAAAGGTAAAAAATGAAAAAATATATTTTACTTGCTAGTAGTATGTTAATTTTAGCAGCTTGTGGGGGTACAAGTAGTAATTTTGTCAATGTTTCTATGCCAAATTTTAAACCCCAAGTTCCAACAAAGGTTGAACCTATTGATTCTGGAGTAAGCATTGCTCTTGAGCCTATTAATATAGAACAAAATAACAATTATTCTGATTATTTTGAAAATTCAGTGCTTAAAATTCGCATAGAAAAAGAAATTGATCTTTTAAAACAAAATTTAGAAGAGCAGATCAAAACCATCGCTCAACTAAAAGGCTATAAAATAGTTACTACTAATCCAGACTACACTCTTAAAAGTTCAATCAGTATTTATACAGAAGAAAAAAATGCACAAAAAACAAGCAATTTTATGAGTGGAGATTATGTAAAATCCAATTTAGGTATAAATTTTAAAAGTAAAATAGATTTTATAGATGCACACAATCCACAAAATTCAACCAATCTTTCAAGCAGCACCAAACTGGATTCTTTAGTTGCGCTTAACTATCCTATTAAAAATGATGATGGGGTTAATATGTTTAAAACTACTATCTCCACTGTACCAACTCAACTCAATAAAGGTTTAGAGCAACCTGCTTTTGAAATTGATAAAAGTTTTTTAGCTTTTTATAAAAATACATTAAATACACTTTATAACAATCTACCAAAAGCAACAGACATAGGCAAAACTATACCTAATACAAACAGTGGTTTTAATAGTTTTGATGGCGATGCTACCTTTGAAGAAAGCTTACCTCAAGCAAATTCTAATCAAAATAATACAATTGAAAACACGCCTACACAAAATATTCCTACAAATCCATCTTCAACAAATCAAAATAATCAAAGTAAAAATCAAGATGGGGTAGAAATATTTGAATAATAAAACTTGTGAGAAAATTAAACTTTCTCACACAAAAAATAAGTTTTTCTTATGCAAAAAAATAACTATCATTCTACTTTAAAATCAATGCCTGTTGCATTGCATTTTTTATCATCTCTCTTTTATCTCGTATTTCAAAAAAAAGTTCAAAAGCAAAAACTCCTTGCCATAAAAGCATATCAAGTCCATCTTTAATTTTTAAATGATACTCTTTACACAATCTATAAAAAGGTGTTTCTCTGCCATAAATTACCTCAAAAGCAAATTTAGCTTTAAGTAAAATTCTATCTAAAAGCTCTCTATCACAAGGTAAATTTTCATCTTTTAATCCAGCAGAAGTTGAATTTACAACCAAATCAAAGTCAAAATCTTGCAAGTTTTTATAAAGATAAGTTGGATAAGCTAAAAAATCTTTAAATCTTTCTTTACTACGATTAGCTATATACACTTCTACGCCTTTTTGTTTTAATGCATAAGCAAGCGCCAAAGCTGTACCTCCAGCACCCAAAATCAAAGCTTTTTTTATATTATCAAAATCCTTAATAGCTTCTAAAAAACCTAAAGCATCAGTATTATAAGCGTAAATTTTATTTTCTTTTAAGCATAAAGTATTTGCAGAGCCAATATTTCTAGCAAAATCATCCTTCACATCAGCAATATCTAAAGCTTTTTCCTTAAAAGGCAAAGTAATATTAGCTCCACTAAGTCCTAATTTAAAAAAATCTTCTCTTAAACAGTTAGCATTTCTTAAATGATAGCGTGTATAAATGCTATCAAGCCCTAAGGCTTTAATAGCATTATTATGCATTCTAGGCGATTTAGAGTGAGAAATAGGATCGCCTATAACTGCTAAAAATTTCATTTTAAAGTAAAAGAAAAAGCATCTTTTGCAATATCCTTACGGATTTTAGCAAGTTCTGCTGCAATATCTGCCTTTTCAAATGGTCCTATTAAAACCTTGGTAATTTCTTTACCTCCAACTGTAGTTTTATAAAGTTTATAATCATAACCTTTTTGTTTTACAGAAGCAAGTTCTTTTGATTTTTGATCCAAATTACTTACTGAGAAAATTTGCACATAAATACCCGATGCTAAACCACTTGGATGTACAGGTTTAGCATCAACATTTTTAAATAAATCATTTGCATTTTGTTCTTTTTTAGGGGTTTGTTTTGCACTTTCTTTTTCTTTTTTGACAGCTGTTTGTTTTTTTGCTTCTTCTTTAGGTTTTGCAGTTTGTTTTACTTCTTGTTTGGGAGCACTTGCTTGCGGAGTAGTATTTTCTGAAGCAGTTGCTGTTGGTTCTGCTAGAACTTCTTGATCAGGCATAGCAAAATTTGCAGTATCATTGTTATTTGAACTAGAGGTTGTTGTATTTTGTTCATCTTGAAATTGTTTTCTTAATGCCTCAAATTGATCTTCTGCTGAAGTATTATCTGTAATTGGCATACTTTCAAAAGAAGTATCATTGTTATTGTCTTGAGTTGCTATAGGTTCACTTGGCAATACACTTTGATTTTGCGTATTTTCATCACCACTACCATTAATAAGCTTCATAACTATCATAATAGCTAAAAACAAAATAACTAAAGCAATAACTCGTAAAAGAATTTTTTTTACTTTTTCACTTTTATTACTTTTTTCTAAAATAATATCATCAAATTCATTTTTTTGATTTTCCACAATTTGTCCTTTCTTACATATGCTTAGACCAAGAACTTCCTCGTTCTTTTTGATAAACCTCATAAGGCAATATTAAAATATTAAATTCCCTAGGTACATCCATGCTAGGAAACACCTTCCATTCTACTGGCATTTTACTTGCAAACATCATTGAAAGTTTAGACGCTAAAGAATAACCTTCGTTTAACGCCGTGTGTCCTTTATGAATATAAAGATGTAAATGTCCTGGAGTTTTAGTCTTATAGGCTGTGAAATTTATAAAACCTTCCTCTCTTAAAATAAGTTGTGCACGGTGATAAAATCTTTCAGCATTAAAACCATTATAATCAAAGACAATATTTTCTACTTTATTATCTTTTGTTATTAAATCATGAGCGACAACAATTTTTTTAGCAGCGTGTTCTCTCATGACATTTAAATTTAAAGGAGCATCAACTCTTTCAAATTTATCAAAAAATAAGCGACCTCTATGTGTAATTTTATTTACAATTTTATCGCGTCTTATATAATAATGATCGCCAATTATTTTAATTAGCGACATATCCATTGGTGAAATCAAAACATAGCCCTTTCATAAATAATAAAACTACTTGCAAGTTTTTTTAATTCTTGTTTAATATTCTCTTGTAATTTTTCATTATTAATATCATCTAAAATATCTGCAATATAATTTGACACAATTTCCATTTCTTTTTCTTTAAAACCTCTGGCAGTAAGGGCTGGAGTTCCAAGTCTTAATCCACTTGTGATAAAAGGACTTCTAATCTCTCCTGGAACGGTATTTTTATTTGCAGTAATACCTGCATTTCCAAGAGCTAAATCTGCATCTTTTCCACTAAATTCACGATCTAAAAAACTCATTAAAACAAGATGATTATCCGTTCCATCGCTAACAAGTTTAAATTTTCTATCCATTAAAACATTAGCTAAAACTTGGGCATTGGTTCTTACTTGTTTTGCATAAACTTTCCACTCATCGCTAAGATTAAATTTAAATCCTACTGCTTTTGCAGCAATTACATGCATCAAAGGACCACCTTGAATACCTGGAAAAATGGCAGAATTAATTTTTTTAGCAAGCTCTTCATCATTTGTCATAATAATACCACCTCTTGGGCCACGCAAAGTTTTATGCGTAGTTGAGCTTACTACATGAGCGTGTGGAAAAGGACTTGGATGTTCGCCTGCTACAACAAGACCTGCAATATGTGCTATATCAGCAAAAAGATAGGCGCCTACTTCATCAGCGATTTCTCTAAATTTAGCAAAATCAATCACTCTTGCATAAGCACTAGCTCCACAAACTATTAATTTTGGCTTTTCTTTTTTAGCAATTTCTCTTACTTTTTCACAATCAATTCTTCCATCAAGTTCTACGCCGTAAAAACAACTTTCGTACATTTTACCTGAAGAACTTACTTTTGCACCATGAGTTAAATGTCCACCATGACTTAAATCCATTCCTAAAATTTTATCACCTGGATTAATCAAAGCCGCATAAACACCTTGATTAGCTTGAGAACCTGAATTAGGCTGAACATTAGCAAATTTACAATTAAAAAGTTTTTTACATCTTTCAATAGCTAGAGTTTCAATCTCATCAACAAATTCACAACCACCATAATATCTTTTACCCGGATAACCCTCTGCGTATTTGTTTGTCAAAATACTTCCCATAACTTCCATTACTTCAGGCAAAGTGAAATTTTCACTCGCTATCATTTCAAGACCTTCACATTGACGCTCTAACTCTTTGTTTGTCAAATCAAAAATTTCTTTATCAAACATTTCTAAACTCATTCTTTCTCCTTTAGTTCTGATTTTAATGGACGCATTGCAGGAAACAATATCACATCTCGAATAGATTTTTTATTTGTCAAAAGCATAACAAGTCTATCTATGCCTATACCCTGCCCTGCCGTTGGAGGCATTCCATAACCCAAAGCATTTACAAAATCTTCATCCATTTCACAAGCCTCTTCATCGCCTGCATTTTTAGCTTCAATTTGTTTTAAAAATCTCTCATATTGATCAAGAGGATCATTAAGCTCATTAAAACCATTTGCCAATTCTCTTCCACAAATAAACAACTCAAATCTCTCAGCAATCTGAGAATCCTCATCGCTACGTCTTGATAAAGGACTTATGGAAATAGGAAAATCAATCACAAAAGTAGGATTGATCAATTTTTCTTCCACATAATTATCAAAAAGTTCAGCTTGTAAATGTCCAAGTTCAAGCTTTTCATTCGCTTCAAAACCATCAGCTTTTAATTTAGTAAGAATTTTTTCTTTATCTTCGATTAAATCCCTATCTAAACCACCATATTTACAAAGTGCATCTTTATAGGTTATTCTTTCAAAAGGTTTAGAAAAATCTATCATTTTTCCATCAAATTCTATTGTTTTTCCCAAATTAAGTTTATCTAAAAGCAAAGCAAAAAGTTCTTCAGTTAAATCCATTAAATCTTTATAATTATGATAAGCCCAATAAAATTCTATAGTTGTAAATTCGGGATTATGAGTTAAATCCATACCTTCGTTTCTAAAACAACGATTGATTTCAAAAACTGCCTCAAAACCACCCACTACAAGTCTTTTAAGATAAAGTTCTGGAGCAATTCTTAAAAATCTTTCTACGCCTAAAGAATTGTGAAAAGTTACAAAAGGCTTAGCGTTTGCTCCACCTGCAATCGGATGCATCATAGGAGTTTCTACTTCTAAAAAGCCTTTATTTTCAAAAAAATGACGAATCAAACTCACCACTTTAGAACGCACTAAAAAATCTTTTCTAACTTCTGCATTCATTATCATATCAACATAACGTTTACGATATCTTTGTTCAATATCTGTTAATCCATGATATTTTTCAGGTAAAGGAACAATAGCTTTTGCAGCGAGTTTTACTTCACTTGCATGTAAACTAAACTCACCTGTTTTAGTTACAAAAGGAAAACCTTTAACCAAAACAATATCACCTACTTCTAAATTCTTTTTCAAAATCGCATAAAGTTCTTCACCTACGCTATCTTTACTAAAATAAATTTGTAAATTTGTATCCCCATCTTCAATGTTTGCAAAAATCGATTTCCCAGCTATACGCAAAAGTTTCAAACGTCCTGCAACAACAGCATTGACACTTTCATCTCTTTTTTCAACTTGCTCTAAAATATAAGAAAATTTATCCTTAAAAGTCTTTAAAGACATTTCTTTTTCTAAAAAATGAGGATAAGGATTGATCCCTAAATTTTTTAATTCCTTAGCTTTTTCTATTCTTTGCTGCTCTAAAATATTATCAAACATTTATATTTTTACCTTTGCTTTTTGATTATTACAATCACCACAAACACCATAAAGCTGCATCAAATGCCCTGTAAGTTTAAAACCATGTTCTTTTGCAATCAAGGCTTGCTGTCTTTCTATAATAGGATTTTCAAATTCTATAATTTTTCCGCAATTTTTACATATCATATGATCATGGTGAGGTTTATTGGCAAGCTCGTATTTTTTACCTGCTGAACCAAAAGAAATGGAAGTTACCATTTCTGCTTCTTCAAGCAAATTTAAAGTACGATAAACAGTTGCAATTCCTACATTTAAATCAGGTTCAGCTTGTTTGATTTCCATATATAAACTTTCGGGTGTGTAATGAGTATCACTGTGATAAAGAGTTTTTAAAAGCACTTCTCTTTGCTTAGTATATTTAAGTCCGCCTTGTCTTAATATTTTTTTAAATCTCTCAAGTAAAACATCATATTCCACATTTTCTATCAGCATATCACTCCCCTTTTTGAGTATTGTTTAAATCACTTACAATATCTTGCAACTTTTCACTAGCATGATCTAGACTATTTTCTGTTAAAGGTTGATTCATAATAAAAGATCCAGTTTCTTTAAGCAAATTTAAAGTATAGCTATTTTTAGCAAAATTATCTAATTTATCATTTAAAAAATCGATTCTTGCTACACAAAAAACCAAAATTGCAAAAATTAAAAAGATTTTTGCTCCGCCAAATATAAAGCCACCAATACGATCTAAAAAACCTAAGCCACTTAATTTGATCAACTTAGAAAGAAAATTACCCACCAATAAACAAACTATCCAAAAAATAATTAATATGGCCAAAAATCCAGCAAATCCAGCTAAGCTTTGATTTTCTATCTTATAAAAAGTACTTTGTATAAATTCAGCTGCTTGAGTTGCATATTTTGAAGCAATAAAAACACCACCAATAATACCCAAAAGCCCAAAAATTTCTTTTATCAAACCATTGATAATACCCTTAAGCCCTAAAAGCAAGGTAAATCCTAAAATAAAAGCATCAAACCAATAAAAATTCATTTCAATCACTCTCTGATTTTTTTTTATTTTAAATTTATTCTACAAATAAGCACTAAATGCTAAGTTAATCATTCTATGATTTTAGGAACAACAAAAAAATGTTCTTGTTTTTTTGGAGCACAATCCAAAACCTCATCAATAACATTGCTATTTCTTATCTCATCAATCCTCAAAGGAGCTCCACCTTTTATAGTACTCACAGTAATCTCTTGGGAATCTAGATCAAGTTCGTTTAATTTTTCAACAAAATTCACAATTTCACTTAACTGTGCAATGGTTTCATTTCTGTTTTTTGTTATTTGTAAAGCACTTAATTTTTCAAGCTTGCTTAATAATTTCTCATCTATTTGCATTTCTTAAACCTTAATAAAAAAGTTAAAATTTTGAAAATTATATCATAAAAAGCTTTAAATTGTTTAGGATATTTTGCAATTTATATGATACAATACCATAATTTTTCTATACAAAAATAAAAATATTTTTTCAAGGATAAATTTTGGGACTAAAAGATAATTTAAAAGCTGTTAAAAATGAACTTAACACAGAAGAACAATTTATAGAAAATTTTATCAAAGGAGAGAGATTTATACGCAAGTATAAATTTTATATATCTGCTGTTGTGATAATTTTAGTTGCTTGGTTTGCTGGAAATTTTATAATCTCAAAAATAAACGATTATAAAACAAAAGAAGCAAATGAAATTTATGCCAATCTAATACAAGATCCTAGCAATAAAAATCTTTTAGAACAACTTAAAAATAAAAATACCAATCTTTACGCTATCTTTTTACTAAAAGAAAATATTAATGATTTTAATAATACAGCTCTCCAAAATGAACTAAAACAAATTTATAGTAATACTCAAACAAACACTTTACTTAAAAATATTATCGCATTATCTTTAGGAGATAAATCGATATTTTTAAAAAATTATGATAAATTATTAGAAGCTTACAAACTTTTAGAGCAAAATAAAATCGAAGAAGCTAATGTTTTACTTTCTCAGATAAAAGAAAATTCAAGTTTAAATCAAATAGCTAAAAATCTCAAACATTATCAAGGCATTACACAATGAAAAAAATATTTTTAACACTATTTTGTTTAATATTTCTATGTGCTTGTGGCACCAAAAGACAATATTTTGAACCAAAACAAACCGATGGAGATTTAAGTCATAATAGCAATTTAAAAAGTAAAATCGTTGATTGGAATCTAGTTTCTGCAAAACTTAGCAATAATACAGCTATCTTAAAAAATAATATCTCCATAGACAAGTTTAAACTTCCTAAAAATTATATGCTTCTAGCTTATCAAGATGGGGAATATTTTACTGCAGATAATAATGGAAATTTAAAAATTTTTGACAATTCTTATAATGAAATTTATAATTTTCAATTTGACGCTAGTGTTGTAGGAGTAGCTTCTAATGGAGATGATTTAGCCCTTGTACTTGCAAACAATACTATAGTTCTTGCAAATCGTTCTTTGGGTATTAAATTCAGTCAAACCCTAACCTCAGCTCCAGCCCAAGACAGTCGTACCGCTAATCCTATATTTTTAGACAATATCATCGTTTATCCAACACTAGATGGTAAAATTTTAATTCTTTCAAGAAACAATCTTCAAATCATTAAAGATGTGGTTATTTCAGCAGAAAATTTTTTCAACAATGTAATCCATCTAAGTGTAATCGGAGATAAACTTATAGCAGCAACAGCTAAAAAAATCATTGTTGTAAGCCCTGCTAGAACTCTTTATCTTGACGCTGACATAAAAGATGTTGCACTTAGCGATGATGGTATTTTTATACTAGAAAAAGATGGCACTATTATTAAAACTGATTATAACTTAAGAAAAATTGCGGAAAAAAAATTTGAATTTGCTATTTTTGTAAAAAGCAATATATACAATAATTATTTATATATTTTTGAAAAAACAGGCTATCTTATCAAAATGAATCTAAATTTAGATAATGCACAAGTATTTAAACTTTCAGAAGCTGTTGATAAAATTTCTTTCATGGGAAATGGTAAATTTTACTACGGAGATAAAATTTTAGATTTGCTATGATAAAAATTTTAGAACAAACAATAAAGGCTTTAAAATTAAATTTAAAGCCCTATGACTTAAGTATGTTGACTAGAAAAAAAAGTTATATTTGTGCTAAAGATCAAAATAACATTCTTTTTATGTATACAGGAAAAACAAAATTTTTAATGAAAGATGCCTTATTTTTAGAAAATCTAGCACAGCAAATTAACATAAATAACAAATATTTTTTTAGCATGGCTTCTCTTTGCTCTAAAGCAAAAAATCATCTAGAAATGAAAGGATTTAATATCTATGCTACTCTGTGATATTGGGAATTCAAATGCTAATTTCCTAGATGATAACAAATATTTTACTCTTAGTATAGATCAGTTTTTAGAATTTAAAAATGAACAAAAAATTTTTTATATCAATGTCAATGAACATCTCAAAGAACATTTAAAAAATCAAAAAAATTTTATCAATCTTGAACCTTATTTTTTATTTGATACTATTTATCAGGGATTAGGAATCGATCGCATAGCAGCTTGTTATACTATTGAAGATGGAGTTGTTGTAGATGCAGGTAGTGCTATTACAATTGATATTATTTCTAATTCTATACATCTTGGTGGTTTTATCTTGCCAGGTATTGCAAATTATAAAAAAATTTATAGCCATATTTCACCACGATTAAAAAGTGAATTTAACACTCAAGTTAGTCTTGATGCATTCCCACAAAAAACCATGGATGCTTTAAGTTATGGTGTTTTTAAAGGAATTTACCTACTGATAAAAGATGCCGCTCAAAATAAAAAGCTTTATTTCACTGGTGGAGATGGGCAATTTTTAGCAAATTATTTCGATCACGCAATTTATGATAAACTTTTAATCTTTCGAGGAATGAAAAAGATTATAAAAGAAAATCCCAATTTACTTTATTAAAAATGTTACAAAAATTCTCATTGATATCAAACCTTAATGAAATTTAACTTTTTGTAAAACAAATTCAATTAAACTTCTATTTAGAAAAAAGTTTATTAAAATAAAAAAAAGGAAAAACAATGAGCCAACAAGAATTTGATGTGCTTGTCATCGGAGCTGGAATTTCAGGAGCAGCATTATTTTACGAGCTTGCAAGATATACAAATATTAAAAATATTGCTTTGATAGAAAAATATAATACAGCTGCAACATTAAATTCTAAGGGAACGAGTAATTCTCAAACCATTCATTGTGGAGATATTGAAACCAATTATACTTTAGAAAAAGCGCGAAAAGTAAAAAGAACAGCTGATATGATAGTTAAATATGGACTCATGCAAAATGCGCAAAATAATTTCATGTTTTCTCATCAAAAAATGGCTCTAGCTGTTGGAGATATAGAATGTGATTATATGAAAAAACGCTATGAAGAATTTAAAGAACTTTATCCTTATATAAAATTTTTCGATAAAGCAAAAATCAAACAAATTGAACCCAAGGTTGTTTTAGGAGAAGATTGCAATCAAGATAGACCTGAAAATATCTGCGCCATGGGTGTTGAAAGCGGCGAGGTTTTTACAACTGTAGATTTTGGGAAAATGAGTATAAATCTAATAGAACAAGCCCAAAAACAAAATAAAAATACTTTCGTTGCCTTTAATCAAGAAATTATTCACATAGAAAAAAAGGATGATATTTTTATATTAAAAACCTCAAATCATCAAGAATACCATGCCAAAAGCGTAGTTGTCAATGCTGGAGCGCACTCTTTATATTTAGCACATAAAATGAACTTAGGTATGGATAAGTCTTGTTGGCCTGTTGCAGGAAGTTTTTATTTAACCAAACAAAAACTTTTAAATGGTAAGGTTTATATGGTGCAAAATCCTAAACTTCCATTTGCAGCTCTTCATGGAGATCCTGATTTGCTTGCTGATATGAACACCCGCTTTGGACCTACCGCACTTGTTATTCCAAAACTAGAACGTTATCATGGTCTAAAATCAGTTCCAGAATTTTTTGAAGCACTAAAACTTGATAAAACTGTTTTAAAAGTAACTTTTAATATGTTTAAAGATGCAACAATTAGAAATTACATCTTTTATAATTATCTTTTTGAACTACCTTTTGTTGATAAAAGCTTATTTGTTAAAGATGCCAAAAAAATAGTCCCAAGTCTTAAAGCAAGCGATATTTATTATGCGAAAGGTTTTGGAGGCGTAAGACCGCAAGTTATTGATAAAACTAAAGGAGAATTAATGCTAGGTGAAGCAAGCATCACAGAAACCCCTGGTATTATTTTCAATATGACTCCAAGTCCTGGAGCAACAAGTTGTTTAGGAAATGCCGAAAGAGATGCAAAGCTTGTATGTAATTACCTAGGAATGGAATTTAACGAAGATAAATTTTCTTCAGAATTATTGTAATCATTTTGTTTCTATTTTTAGCTGCAATAATTTCAAAAGGAGTTTACCATGCTTAAAAAAACAAAAATTGTAGCCACAGTAGGTCCAGCAAGTGAAAAGGAAGAAATTCTACGCCAAATGATTATCAATGGTGTAAATGTTTTCCGTTTAAACTTTTCTCATGGAACACATGAGTATCATAAAAAAAACTTAGATACCATAAGAAGAGTAGCTAAAGAATTGCATACTCGTATTGGAATTTTACAAGACATTAGTGGTCCTAAAATTCGTACAGGTGAACTTAAAGAACCATTTGAATTAAAAAAGGGTGATAGACTTGATTTTTATCGTGAAACAATTTTAGGGGAGAAGATTGCTCAAAATCATTATAAAATCAGCATCAATCAAAAATCCATTTTAGATATGTTAAAAATTGATGAATATATTTATCTATATGATGGATCAATTCGTGCTAAAGTAGTAAGCATAGATGATCAAAAAATTGAAACCATTATAGAAAATGATGGTTTTTTAAACTCAAATAAAGGTATTAATTTTCCGAATACTAAAATCAATATTGATGTTATTACACAAAAAGATAAAAATGATTTACTTTGGGGTATAAAAAATGAAGTAGATTTTTTAGCAATATCTTTCGTACAAAATGCGCACGATATTGATGAAGTTCGTGAAATTTTAGCACAAAATAACGCAAAAATATCTATTTTTGCAAAAATTGAAAAATTTGATGCAGTAGAAAATATTGATGAGATTATTAAATCTAGCGATGGTATAATGGTTGCAAGAGGAGACTTAGGTATTGAGGTACCTTATTATAAAGTTCCTAATATCCAAAAAGAAATTATACAAAAAGCAAACAATGCCTCTAAGCCTGTTATTACTGCGACTCAGATGCTTTTTTCATTAGCCAAAAGCAAAACCGCCACAAGAGCTGAAATTTCAGATGTTGCAAATGCTGTTTTAGATGGAACAGATGCAGTAATGCTAAGTGAAGAAAGCGCCGTTGGTATAGATCCTGCAAACGCTGTTGATATAATGTGCCAAACTATAATAGAAACAGAAAAACGCTATCCATATAACAAATTTAATGATTTTAATGATTTAGACAATACAGATAAAATCATGCGTTCTTCAGCTCATCTTGCAACAGATCTTAACTCTGATGCTATTTTTTCTTTAACAAGTAGCGGAAAATCTGCTATTAAGATTGCAAGATATCGTCCAAATATAGAAATCATAGCAGTAGGGCATTCTGAAAAAACCTTAAACTCTTTAAGTATAGTTTGGGGAGTTAATCCTGCGATCTTGGTTAACAAAAGTAATGAACTTACAGAATTATTAAAAGACTCTGTAAGATCAAGTGTTGAAAAAGGTTTTATGGATGAAGACAAATGCTATCTTCTAACTGCAGGCTTTCCAACAGGAGTAGAAGGTACTAGCAATCTTATCCGCATTCTCAATAAAGAGCAAATTGCTTATTATCTACAATAAAACATTAAATTCCTTTGAAAATAAGGAATTTAATGTCCTTATAAATTTTTTAAGTCAAAAGTCGATATAAATTAAAGCCTCACACAAAGGAGCAAATATGCAAGTGAATACTTTTTCAAATATCGCTAGCATGGCACAAACACAAGTTAGCAATAAGAAGGCAGATGATGCTAAAGAAAACACAAAAGACAAAAATGTTCAAAGTGCTAATTCTAGCAAGGATGTAGATAAAAATACCCTTGAAAAATTAAATGCACTTGGTGGAAAGGGCATTACACAAATTTACCTAGTTCAGTTTCAACAGCAAACAATGAATGCTGTAATAGATTCGAGCAATGCCCAAACTGGACTAGATAGTCTTTTAAATGGTGCCAATTTAAATACTGCGAAATCTATACTTACAAATATTGATTTTGCATCCTTAGGCTACAGTGGCAAAAATCCACTTGATATGAATACAGATGAACTTCAACAACTTGTAAGTGAAGATGGTTTTTTTGGAGTGGAAAATACAGCCAATCGCATCGCGGATTTTGTTATTAAAGGCGGTGGCGACGATGTTGAAAAATTGAAAAAAGGTCTTGAAGGTATGAAAAAAGGATTTGAGCAAGCAGAAAAAATGTGGGGTGGAGAACTTCCTCAAATCAGTCAAAATACAATAGATGCGGCACTTAAAAAAGTTAGCGATCGCATTGATGAACTAGGCGGAAAAACTCTAGATCTTCAAGCTTAACCAAAAATGCTTAGAAATTTCTAAGCATTTTTAGTTGTTATTAATATCAAAAGTAAAAAATTCACTCTTAAAATTATTAGGTAAAGTTTTATACTGAGATATCGCAGCTTCATAGTTCTTTACTTCTTGATACAACATACCAAGAGCTGCTTTACTCTCTTTGTTATTTTTATCTGTAAGTTTAGAAAGCTGCAAAAGCGCTATAGCTGAATTTGGATTATTTGCACCTACGGCTGCTACGGCTGCTAAAAATAAAGTTTTAGTATCTTTAGCTCCATAATCATCAATCAAAGAATTATAAAGTGCATAAGCCTCCTCGTATTGCTGTGCAAAAATATCCAAATAAGCTAAAGTTTGTAAAATACCCTCATCTTTTGCTCCTGAAACATTAATCAACTCTTTAAATTTCTGTCTTTCTAAATTTAAAAGCCCTGCAATATGCATTAAATTAACATAAAATTCCCTAGCTATATTTGGCCCACCAAAAACACTACGATAATCAAGTTTTAAATTTTTAAAATGAATTTGAGCATTTTGAGCATATTCTTTAATATTTAAATTTGAATTTAAAGAATTAAAATACAAAATATTTGCCAAAATATCTTCAGGCAACTCTGAACGCAATTTAGCAATTTTCACATCTACTTGATTATTAAGGTTATTATTTTTAGCAACAATAGCTTCAAAAATCAAACTCAAAGGCGTATCTTTTTTTGCTTCATCTAAATAAGGAAGCATAGAAATATAATTATTATTAACTAAAAACAACATACTTTTTTGCATATTAGCTTTAAAATTAGAATCAGCAGCTATATTATCAAGAATTTCATTGTAAAGTTTAGTTGTATCAATATCAATTAATTTTGCACAAAACATAGCAAAAGCACCTGCTAAGTAATTTTTAGGATTAAGATGATATGAACTTGAAAAATGCTTATAAGCAAGTTCATAATTTTGCATTTGGGCATAAGTTAAAGCCAAATTATAATGTAAAATACTATGTTCTGGATAATCCTTGATAAGTTTTTGAAATTCTTGGTTAGCAAAGCGTAACTTCTGATTTAATGCATAGTTAATAATATTGGCAATTTTTACATTGGTAGATGAAAGAGCCTTGCTTGTATTAAGATAAACTCCTGCATCAGCACTATCATCAACGAAATCTGTAACATTAGCTTTTTTAATATATAAAGCAGCCTGCTTACTATCAAAAACTTGATAAGGCGCAAAATAAAAAAGCAAATCGAATTGATCTTTTTGTTTTTTTAACAAATCTTTTGAAAAAGAATTTTGAGCAACTGCTATATTAAAAATATCCTTATTTAAACGAACTTGAATTTTATAAGCATCTAAAATCTTATATCTATCTTTATCATTATCATAAGAATTTTGTAAGCGCGCTAACATATCTTGATAATTTCCTGTTTTAATATCAACCAATGTTAAAGCCGCCAAACTTTGATTAAAATCTCTTTCAATTTTCATCGCTGTACTTAAAGCGACTTTAGCTTTAGCATATTCTCCTATTCTAGCGTATAAAAGACCTAAAGATAAACTAGATTCAAAATTGCCTTGAGAATTTAATTGCTGTATAGCCTTGGAATCAAAGTCCATTTTTGCATAAATTTTAGCAGACAAATACTTTGCAACATCAGAATACGGCTCCACATCTGTTCTTTGTAACATTTGTAAAGCCTCAGGGTAATATCCTTTGTAATAATTAATCAAGCTTAAATAATAATCATATAATTTTGATTTTCCTTCTTTTGGAAGATACACTCGAGCTAAATCAATATAATATCTAAATTTTTCCTTATCATTAAGCTTTAAAGCACAAACAGCAGCATTGATAGCAGCTACACTTTGATTTTCTCCATTGGCTATAGCTTTCTTGAAGCTTTCAAAAGCTTCTTGGAATTTATTCTCATTCATTTGAGAAACGCCTAAATTATAATTAGATAAAGATTCGTTATATACGGCAACTTGCTCATAAACTTTTAAAGCCTGTTCAACCTCACCCTTTAAATATAAAGCATTTGCTTTTTGGATCATACCATCAATTCTTTGCATATCATTGTATTTATATGATTCATCAGGCATAACAACAGGTTGTTCTAAAGGCTTAGAAGCTATAATATCTGGTTTAATTTTTCCTTCACTAAAAGTTAAATAAAAAAGTGTAAAAACTAAAATACAAATAATCCCCAAAGATAAACCCACAAGAGACATAAACTTACGATCTTTATACCAAGGCGTAGGCTCTTGACTTTCAACTTCTTCAAAAGTTGATACATCTTCAGGCGCACTTTCTCTTGTAAATTTAAAACCACTTTCACTATTTTCTTGAGGTAATTCTTCTGGCAATGATGCAAATTCTTCATCTTCTGGAGCTTGCCCCTCTTGCCCTTTAAATCCCTCTAAACTCTCATCAAGTCTTGGTTGATTTAAGCCATCTTCGGGTTTTTCTAGTATTATATCTTCTTGTTCAGCCATCTATACTCTTTAAAAATATTTTTTCAAAACATCAGGAATATGAATTTTTCCTTCTTTGTCTTGATAATTTTCCATAATTGCTACCAAGGTTCTTCCTACTGCCAAAGATGAGCCATTAAGAGTGTGGACGAGTTCATTTTTTCCTTGTTCGTTTTTATAGCGAATTTTAGCGCGTCTTGCTTGAAAATCACGACAATTTGAAACCGAGCTGATCTCACGATATTTATTTTGTCCTGGAAGCCACACTTCAAGATCCACGGTTTTTGCCGCACTAAAACCCAAATCTCCAGTGCAAAGCATCAAATGTCTATGCGCTAAACCTAAAGAACTCAGCAAATCACTTGCACACTCAAGCATTTCATTAAACACACTATCACTTTGCCCAGGTTTAGTGATACTTACAAGCTCTACTTTTTCAAACTGGTGTTGTCTTATAATACCCCTTGTATCACGCCCTGCACTGCCTGCTTCTTTTCTAAAACAAGCACTATAACAAGTCATTTTTATAGGTAAAGTTTCACTAGCTAAAATTTCTCCGCTGTAAAGATTGGTTACTGGAATTTCAGAAGTTGAGATCAAATACAAATCCTCATCATCTACCTTATACATATCTTCTTTAAATTTTGGCAACTGACCCGTCCCAAACATAGTAGCACCATTTACCAAAAAAGGCACATTAACAAATTCAAATCCACGACTTCTATTAAAATCTATCATATAATTTACCAAAGCGCGGCTTAATAAAGCTCCTTCGTTTTTAAGCACACAAAAACGACTTTGTGAAATTTTTACCCCACGCACAAAATCAAGCCAATTTAAACTCTCACCTAATTCAAAATGTTCTTTTGGAGTAAAATCAAAGCTAGGTGAATTTAAAACTTTTTTAAGCTCCACATTTTCATCTTCGTCTTCACCCACAGGCACACATTCATCAGGGATATTTGGGATGGCATGAGCGATTTCTTCAAGCTCATTTTCTAAAACATTTACTTTAGCGCTTTGCTCATTAATTTTACTTTTATTTTCGCTTAATTTTGCTTTTAAACTTTCTTTATCTTCGGCTGTAGCAAGTTCTTTACTGAATTTATTTTGAAAAGCTTGAAATTCTTCTAAAGCTGTTTTTTCTTTTTTTAAACTTGCAAAAAGTTCAGCAAGTTTTTTTAAGATATTTTCATCAACTTTTTTATTTTTTAACTTTTTAGCCACTTCATCAAAATTATTTTGCAAATTTTTTAAATCTAGCATTTTCTACTCCTTAAAGTCCGATTTTTTCATAAATTTTTTGCATTTTTTCTTGGGCGATTTTTCTTGCTTTTGTCGCACCAAAATCCAAAATTTCTTTCAAATGCAAAGGCTTTTCTAAAAGCTCATTATATTTTTCTCTTGCTTCTTTAAAATAAGCATTTACAAGCTCGTTTAAATACATTTTAAAATGTCCATAACCCTCACCACCTTTTTCATAGCGTATTTGTAATTCTTTTTGCCCTGATTCATCTAAAAAAAGCTTTGCGATTTTAAAAATATTGCAGTTTTCATGATCTTTTGGATCTTCTAAAGCGGTGCTATCTGTAACTATGGAAGAAATTTGTTTTTTTAAGGTTTTTTCACTGCTAAAAATATCTATAGTATTTTGATAAGATTTACTCATTTTTGCCCCATCGGTGCCTACAACTACAGCTACTTCTTCATTAACTTTAGCCTCTGGAAGGGTAAAAATTTCACCCCATTCATTATTAACTTTTAAAGCAATATCACGTACGATTTCAACATGTTGGATTTGATCTTTTCCCACAGGAACAATTTGTGTATCAAAAAGTAAAATATCAGCTGCCATTAAAACAGGATAAGAAAAAAGCCCATGTGAAGCACTAAGCCCCTTAGCAACTTTATCCTTGTAACTATGCGCACGCTCTAATAAACCCATAGGAGTAAATTGCGATAAAATCCAATAAAGCTCCATAACTTCCTTAACATCACTTTGCAACCAAAAAACGCTCTTTTGCGGATCTATACCAAGGCTTAAAAAAGCCGCAGCAGCTTTTAAGGAATTTTGTTTAAGTTTTTCTCCATCTTGAGAAGAAGTCATGGCATGATAATTAGCAATAAACATAAACATTTGGCTTTTTTCTTGTGCATCTACCATTTGCTTAATCGCACCAAAATAATTACCTATATGCAAATCGCCACTTGGCTGAAGGCCTGTTAATACTCTCATTTTATCACCTTTTTAATCTCGCTTAAAAGCTTGTCTATATTTTTATTTTCTATATTTAAAACAAAATTTGCCTTTTGTTCATACTTGCTTAAACGCTCATTATATAATTTTTTTGCTTTAATTTCATCATAAAACAAAGGTCTTTTAGAAATTTCATTTTCATCTAAACGCTTTTTTAAATATTCAAAATCTGCTTTTAAATAAATACAAAAACCTACTTTTTCTAAATTTGAAACATTAACAAAACCCCCGCCTGTAGCAATACAAGTTTTCTCACAAGAACTAAAAAAATCAGCCATTTTTTGCTCTTGTTCTCTAAAAAAAATCTCGCCTTTTTGTGCGAAAATTTCACTGATTTTTTGATTAAATTTTTGTTCTATTAAAAAATCACTATCTAAAAAAACAAGATCTAAATCCTTAGCCAAAGCTCTTGCTAAAGTACTTTTTCCAGAACCCATAAATCCTATAAAAACGATATTTTTAGCTTTCATCATTTTCTTTACTGCCCTTTTTACGCGAAGCAATCACTAAAGGCACACCTTCAAAATTAAATTCTTTTCTGATTTGATTTTGCAAATAACGCTTGTAACTAAAATGCAAAGCCTTAGGACGATTCATGATAAGCGCAATTTTTGGCGGTGCTAAGTCATATTGTACTGCATAATAAATTTTAACCAATTTCCCATAATCATGCGGCAAAGGATGTGCTCTTGTGGCATTTTCTATCAACGTATTAAGCTTAGAAGTTTGGATTTTTTGAGTGAAATTTTCAAAAATTTGCAAAATTTTATCGAGTAAAACATGCACCCTTTTTCCACTTAAAGCTGATACACTAATCACGGGTGCGTAAGCTAGAAATTTAAAACGATCAAGACGCAATTCTTTTACAGTCTTATCAAAATCCATCTCACTTTTATCCCATTTATTTAAAACAATAATCACACCCAAATAATGCTTAGCCACAAGCCCAGCAATGCGTTCATCAAGCTCGTTAAAGCCCTCATGCGCATCTAAAACCAAAAGTGCTATTTGAGAATGAGATAAAATTTTTTCCGTGCGATTTAGGGCAAAGCGTTCGAGTCCTTGAATTTTACCCCTTTTTCTAATACCTGCAGTATCAACAAATTCTATCACTTTATCTTTATGAACTACACTTTCATTAACAGGATCTATAGTAGTTCCTGCGATAGAACTTACAACACTACGTTCTTGTTTAACCAAAGCATTTAAAAGACTTGATTTTCCAACATTTACACGCCCTACAATACCCACTCTGATATGATTTTGATCGACTTCTTTAAATTGAAATTCTTTTCCTTCTTCATAATGCTCTAAAAAATCTTCTAAATTTTCTTCTTCATCGGGGATTAAAAACTCTTCATGTAAAAATTTTTCAAGCCATTCATAAAGTTCATCTAAGCCTACATTATGGGTTACTGAAAGATTAAAGATTTCCTTTACGCCAAAATTTGCAAACTCCCAAGCCCTTTCTTCATCTTTTTTATTATCTACTTTATTAATCACTAAGGCTATAGGTTTTCCAAGTTTTTTTAAAGAATAAAAAAACTGTCTATCCTCATCATCAGGCGCTAATTTTCCATCAACTAGATAAAGTATGATATCGCTTTCTTTGGCTACTTTTAAAGTGTTTTTTTTCACATTTTTAAAAAGTTCATCACTTTCATCAAGCCCTCCACTATCAATAAGCATGGCTTTTTTTGAATGAATATGAATTTGCGTTTTATTTGTATCTCTAGTTGTACCTGAAATATCACTTGTAATAGCTATTCTTTGTCTTGCCATTCTATTAAAAAGACTTGATTTACCAACATTTGGCTTGCCTATAAGTATGATGCTTTGCATTTTTTTCCTAGAAAATTATATTTTTAAAATTATATAAAATTTGGCTTAATATTAAGCAAAAAAAGACTAGAATTAACCCAGATTTTAGTCAAGGAAAAAAAATGCTAAAAGTAATCAAGCATAATTTAGGAATTTATTTCATGATTTTAGCATGTTTGGATTTTGCACTTATGGGAGCTTGTGCAAAAATTCTTAGCAAGGAAATGAGTTCTATAGAAATTATGTTTTTTAGAAATATCATAGGAATTTTTTTCATAGTCTATCTTTTAAAGCAATCTAAGGCACATAAAGAAGGGGGACATTTTTGGCTCTTGGTATTTCGTGGAGTAGTAGGCACGCTTTCACTATATATGTTTTTCTATAATGTTTCAAATATTACACTAGGTGGAGCTTTTGCTTTTCAAAAAACTGCTCCTATTTTTATTACTTTAATAGCTTTTGTTGTTTTTAAAGAAAATATTGGCATCAAAGGCTGGATAGGAATTTTAATAGCATTTGGTGGAGTGCTTTTAATCGCTCAGCCTTGGGCTCATAATTTAAATCATTCAGGCTTTGATTTAAAAAATTCAGTTATAGGTATCACGAGTGGATTTTTAGCTGCTTTAGCTCTTACAAGTGTAAGAGAACTTAGAAAATCTTACACTACAGAACAAATTGCCTTTTCTTTTATCCTTTTAGGAACCTTAATGCCTTTAATTTCTATGATCAGTGCTGAATTTTTTGAACCACAGCATCTTGATTCTTTACATTTAGATTTCATTCTAGCACCTTTTGTGATGCCAAGTCTTACAGCTTGGCTTATCATTGCCATTATGGGAACTTTAGGCACCATTTATCAAATTCATGTCACTAAAGCTTATGGTATCGCTAAACAAGCAGGAGTAGTTGCTGGAGTTAGTTATCTTGATGTAGTATTTAGTATGATAGTTGGGATAATTTTAGGAGATAATTTACCAAGTACTATGGTTTTTTTAGGTATAATAGGCATTATTTTTGGTGGATTAATTTTAGTTAAGAACAAAGGAAAAAAATGAAAAAAATGATACTCATTGCTGGTCCTTGCGTAATAGAAAGCAAAGATTTGATTTTTAAAGTTGCTGAACAGTTAAAAAACTTTAATGAAAATCCAAATATAGAATTTTATTTCAAATCAAGTTTTGATAAGGCCAATCGCACAAGTATTAATTCTTTTCGAGGTCCTGGTCTTGAAGAAGGATTAAAAATTTTACAAAGCGTAAAAGATGAATTTGGTATGAAAATCTTAACCGATATACACGAAAGCAATCAAGCAAACCCTGTAAGTGAAGTAGCTGATGTCTTGCAAATTCCTGCTTTTTTATGTCGTCAAACCGATTTACTTGTAGCCGCAGCAAAAACTAAGGCAAAAGTTAATATCAAAAAAGGACAATTTTTAAACCCAAGCGATATCAAATACAGCGTTAAAAAAGTTCTACAAACCCGTGGCATAGAAAATGAAGGCTATGAAGCTGCTCAAAAAAATGGTGTTTTTGTAGCTGAAAGAGGATCTAGCTTTGGCTATGGAAATCTAGTAGTAGATATGCGTTCTTTAGTTATTATGCGTGAATTTGCTCCAGTTATTTTTGATGCTACCCATAGTGTACAAATGCCAGGGGCTGCAGGTGGAAGTAGCGGAGGGAAAAGCGAATTTGTAGAACCTTTAGCAAGAGCGGCAGCAGCCGTAGGCATAGATGGCTTTTTCTTTGAAACACATATTAATCCTTGCGAGGCTTTATGCGATGGACCTAATATGCTTAATCTTACACGCCTTAAAAATTGCGTTAATACATTACTAGAAATACAAAATATCATAAAGGAAAACAAATGAACATTATTGAAGGAAAATTATATTTAGACTCAAATACAAAAATTGCTATCATTAATGCAAGATTTAATCATATCATCACAGATCGCCTTGTAGAAGGAGCAAAAGATGCTTTTTTAAGACACGGAGGCAAAGAGGAAAATCTAAGCCTTATACTTGTTCCTGGTGCTTTTGAACTTCCGTATGCGTTAAAAAAAGCTATAGAAAGCAAAAAATTTGATGCAATTTGTTGCGTAGGCGCAGTAATTCGTGGCTCAACTCCGCATTTTGACTATGTTTCAGCAGAAACCACCAAAGGCATAGCCAATGTGAGTTTAAATCATAATATCCCTGTAAGCTTTGGTGTTTTAACTACAGATACAATAGAACAAGCCATAGAAAGAGCTGGAAGCAAAGCAGGCAATAAAGGCTTTGAAGCTATGACAACTGTAATCGAGATGTTAAATTTAAGCAAGGAGCTTTAATGGCAACGCGTCATCAAGTTCGCCAAAGCGTCATCTCCTTGCTTTATGCTTTTGAATTAAATTCTCAAAACAACGTTTTTGTAGATGAAATTTTAGATGAAAAAAAAATACGCAATGAACAAAAAAATTTTACTTTAAATTTATATCATGGAATTTTAGACAATTTAAACAATATTGATGAAACCTTAAATTCATTTCTAAATGATAATCAAATTACAGCTTTAGGACATGTAGAAAGAGCTATACTAAGACTTGGAGCTTATGAGTTACTTTTTACCGATACTCCTAGCGCCATTGTTATCAATGAAGCTATAGAACTTGCCAAAGAGCTTGCTAATGATAATTCTCCAAAATTTATAAATGGAGTTTTAGATGCCTTGATAAAGGCTAAAAAATGAAGCTTTGTGTCGCACTTGATCTTTCTACAAAAGAAGAATGCTTGCAACTTGCTAAAGAATTAAAAAATTTAGACATATGGTTAAAAGTAGGTTTAAGAGCATATTTAAGAGATGGTTTTAAATTCATAGAAGAACTTAAAAAAGTTGATGATTTTAAAATATTTCTTGATCTTAAAATTCATGATATTCCCAACACTATGGCAGATGCTTGCGAAGAAATATCAAAACTTGGTGTTGATATGATCAATATCCACGCAAGTGCTGGAAAAATAGCTATGCAAGAAGTTATGACACGGCTTAGCAAATTTTCAAAAAGACCTTTAGTTTTAGCAGTTTCTGCTCTTACGAGTTTTGATGAAGAAAATTTCTTTAGTATTTATAGACAAAAAATCGAAGAAGCTGTAATTAATTTTTCAAAAATATCCTATGAAAATGGACTTGATGGTATGGTATGCTCTGTTTTTGAAAGTAAAATCATCAAAGAACACACTCAAAGAAATTTCCTAACTCTCACTCCAGGAATTCGTCCATTTGGAGAGAAAAATGATGATCAAAAACGCGTCGCTAATTTAACAATGGCTAGAGAAAATTTAAGCGATTTTATAGTAGTTGGACGCCCTATTTATAAAGATAATAACCCTAGAAAAATTTGCGAAAAAATTCTACAAGAAATTTAATAATCATTATCCTTGTTATGTTTTAATAATAAAAATTTTTAACAAGGAAAAATTATGATTATAACCCCTGAGAATTTATATAAAAAAAGAAGAGATTTTTTAAAACTTGGAGCAGGTGCTTTAATAAGTTCAAGCGTGCTTGCTTCTAAATTATCTGCTTTAAATTTCACAAGCGATACTAATCCAAACAAACTTGAAATCAGCGATGAAGAACTTGCTACAAATTATGTCAATTTTTATGAATTTTCAACAGATAAAAAAAAGGCTGTATCATTGGCACAAAATTTCAATACTCAAAATTGGAAAATCGATATCAGTGGAGAAATAGAAAAACCTTTAACTTTAAGCATGGAAGATATTTTAAAATTCCCACTAGAAGAAAGAATTTATCGTTTTCGCTGTGTTGAAACTTGGTCTATGGTGGTACCTTGGGTAGGCTTTGAATTGCGTCGTTTGATTGAAATGGCAAAACCTACAAGCGAGGCAAAATTTGTTAAATTCACCACTCTTTTAGATAAGAGCCAATTTCCCGATCAAGACGCTTTATTTCCAACTATAGACTATCCTTATGTAGAAGGACTTCGCATGGATGAAGCTATGCATCCTCTTACCTTGCTTGCAGTAGGAATGTATAAAAAAGCCTTAAAGCCTCAAAATGGTGCTCCAATACGCCTTGTTGTTCCTTGGAAATATGGCTTTAAAAGTATTAAATCTATAGTTAAAATAGAATTTACCAAAGAACAGCCTAAATCCACTTGGGAAAGTTACGCTCCAAGTGAATATGGTTTTTATGCTAATGTCAATCCTAATGTTTCTCATCCTAGATGGTCTCAAGCTAACGAAAGGGCTTTAGGAGACTTCTTTACCAAGCCTACTTTAATGTTTAATGGTTATGAAAAAGAAGTGGCAAGTTTATATAAAAACATGGACTTAAAAGTGAATTTTTAATGCAGACAAAATACTTTAAATTTCTTGCTTATTTTAGCTTTATCATAAGTTTAATCTATGGCTTTTATCATATCATAAAAGCCTTTGATTTTGTAAAAGAAGCCTACATTTACACTGGAATATTTGCTTTAATCTTTTTAAATTTAAGTCTTTTATTTTCTTTACTTAAATTTAAAAAAACAAAAAATTATCCTAAAATTTTAGGTATTTTTGCAGCTTTTTGGGCGATTTTGCACTTTTTAAATTATTTTATTTTTGATAGAAATGCTCAAATTTCAAGGCTTTTCGATGATATTTCACATCGTTTATTAGAAGCAAGTGGATTTATCGCGTTTTTAATCATATTTTTAATGCTTTTAAGTTCTTTTAAAATCTTTAAAAAACTTAGTAAAATCAGAAAACTAGGATATTTATGCTTAGTTTTGGCAAGTTATCATTATTTTTTAACCCCAAAAGTTCCTATGTTTTGGGAATGGAGTGCTTTAATTGTAGCTTTGTTTTATTTTATAGTTCGCTATACAAAAACATTAAAAAAGTTAAAATCCAACAATCTTACTTTTATCAAAACTTGAATTTAATTCTTTTTGTATGCTTTCTATAAAATCTTGCATTTTAAAAACCCCATCTTGTGATACAGCTACTTTCAAAGCTGTATTCTTTACTATCATTAAAATTTGTGCTCCACTTAATTCATAATTTGATAAAATATTTATATCAAAATCTTTTTCAAATAATGCTTTTTTAGGTAGAAATTTTTCCCAAATTTTAAGCCTATCTTTAAAATCAGGTTTTTTAAATTCTATCTTATAATCAAATCTTCTTGAAAATGCACTATCTAAGCTTTCTAAAAAATTTGTCGTAGCGATAATTACACCACTAAAACGCTCAATTTGCTCTAAGAATATATTTTGCATTTGATTATGCATTTTATCACTACCACTACTTCCATCTACACGCGTACTTAAAAACTGATCGGCTTCATTGAGAAGTAAAATAGGACTTTGTTTACAAGTTTGCACAATATTTTTATAAGTATCAAAAATTTTTCTTACATTTTGCTCACTCTCTCCAACCCATTTGCTCAAAATTTTAGAACAGTCAAAACTAAGAACAGATTTTTTCATTGATTTAGCCATAGCTAAAGCTGACATAGTTTTTCCAGTACCAGCAGGACCATAAAAAATAATTTTAGCTTCTATATTTTTATTGCTCTTTATACCCCAAGAATGAAGTCTTTCTAGGACTTTTTTATCTTGTTGTTTTAAAATATTTTCTAAAAGCTCTTTTGTATTTTCAGGCATAATAATATCATTGATGTCAGTGCTTGGTTCTATAAGCTCGAAAATATCTTGATCTTTTAAAACACTTTCAATTTTGATTTTTTTACTTTGTTTTGGTTCAAAATTTATAATTCTTTGTAAAATTTCATCAATAATAAAAAAACTTTTAGAAATATCTCCAAAAGCATTTAAATATTCATCATACTCGATTAAGTTTAAAAGAGGAGCATTTTCTTGTAATAGTTTTTTATTTTTGTGTCTTTCTAAATCATTTTCACTGATTAAAGAAAGTAAAGAATTCATTTCTCTAGAAATCGAACTTTCATTACTTAAGGCGTATTCTTCTTTTAAAAGTGCTAGAAAAATAATTTGTTCTTTATGTTCAAGATTGTATTCTTTAAAAATATCAGCCAATACATTATAAAATTTACTTTTTTTTAGTCTTTCTTTGATATGTTTTTCATAAAGTTTAATTTGATTTTTTATTTCACTATTATAAGCACTTTTTTGTATAAAACTTAATCTTTCGTATAATTGAATACGCACAAATTCATCTTTTAAATATTCTAAATAATCTGCATAAGCCTCTTGTTTCTCAAAGTTTAAACGAGGTTTTGCTTCTAAAAATTCTAAAAAATATTCACTTAAACTAAGCTCACTTTGCAATAAGGCAAGAGTTAATGTTTGAGTTTTATTATTTTCCAAACTTTTAAAAAAACTCGAATTTTGATTTACAAAACCTCTTTCGATAAGTTTTTTTAAATCCTCCAAAGCATCAAGATAAAGATACTTATCATTTCCAAAAATTGTCGATAATAAAGTAAAGGCATTGATAGAAGAAATAGAAACGACATAATTTCTACAAAGCTCTCTAAGAATCAAAGCTTCATTTTTAGCACACTTAAGCTCTTTATAAATTTGAGTATCTTCTATATTTTTCAAACTTAAAAAATTTTTTAATTTTTCCATTATTTTTTAAATTCCTTAAGCTCATCTTCATTAAATTCTACGCAAATATTTTCATCTAAAAAATGACCTTCAAAAGGTAGATAACAAATTTTTAGTTTTCCATTATTAAGCAAAAAATTATTATTAAATTGTAAATTTTGCAGATCTTCAAAACACTCATCACATGTATTTTTAAGCTTCTCATGTAAAAGATTTTGAAATTTTTGATTTTCAGTATTATACAAATCATTTAGTTTTACAAATGCGTGAGCATTAATATCATAAACAAAATTATTTAACTCTAAAATAGCACGACTCATACCATCTTCATAAAAATAATACCATTCTTCAAAACTAATTTTTCCATCTTGTAAAAAAATAGGTTTTTGGCAAATTTGCTCAAAGCTAAATACACCCTTATGAACAGGATGAAATTCTTTAAAATCATCATTAAAACCTATAAAATCAAGACTACGCTTTATACGAATGCCATCTTGCGTTTCGACAAGTTCTAAAGTAGTTGTTCCTAAATTTTCTCCTTGAAAATTTTTATTATCATATGTAAGCATTTTAGAAGAATTGATTTTATATTTTTTACGCTCATCCTGCCAAAAATCATTTGTCTTAACGAGCGGAATCTCTAAATTTCCATTTATATCATCAACAATTAAAAAACTAGAACTTGTTTGATTTTTATCCCTGTCAAAAAGTGGGGTCATAGGTGCATTATCATAAACTATGGCAAAAATTTCTTTATCCTGCAAATGATAAAAATACAATTCACCTTTATAAATTTTCGCTAAAGCTAGATTTACAAAGCAAAATACCAGTAAAAAAAATTTCAAACTCTATCCTTCAATTTTGAATATGCGTTAAGATAATTTTAGTATGTGAAATTTTATCAAAAAAACTTACTTTATTATCACAAACTTGATAAAAAATTTCATAATTTTTTGCTTTTAAATTTTGTTCAAAACCACAATCAGTTTTTTCTAAATTTTTACCCTGCCATAAAGCATTTGCCTTTAAAATATCACTTAAAATATCATCATAATATACATTTTTAAAAAATTTTTGATTAAACACTTTTTTATCATAACACACTGCATTGATACAAATTTTATCTTTGATTTTGAGTTCAAAAAAAGCTTGCCCTAGTTTATAAACTTCTAAATTTAAAGCATTATTTTCTTTTTTTAAAAAAGCTGCGTCATTGATTTTTATCATAGGAGAAGCAATCAAAACCATCAAGCTTTGACTCGAAAAATTTTGATTTTTCACACTACAAGCACAAAGAAAAAAAATAAAACACAGAGCTAAACAATGCTTCAAATTTGACCTTATTTAAGATTTTTAAAACTGATATTTAACTCTAAATCAAGCTCTTTTACAAGCTTCATCACAGCTTGTAAATCATCAATTTGTTTTGCTACAACACGAATTTCTTCACCACGAATCAAAGAATTAACTTTAAGTTTGCTATCTTTGATAGCTTTATTGATTTTTTTGGCATTTTCACTATCAATAGCATCGTTTGCTTTCAAATTTAAACGAAACATTGCTCCACTTTCACGAGAAAGCTCTTTAATAACATTAGGATTAATTCCTCTTTTGATAAGTTTAGAAATCACTATATCTCTTAAAACATCAAGCTTTCCTTCACTAGAAGAACTGAGTTTAAAAATACTCTCTTTTTCGCTTAAATCAATCTCACACTTAATTCCTTTTAAGTCATAACGACTATCAAGTTCTTTTTTAGCTTGTTCAAAAGCATTTTTTAACTCTTGTTTATCTAAAGCTGCTGAAATATCAAAACTATGTTCACTTGCCATTTTCTATCCATTCTTTTAAATTATTATAAACTATATCCATTAAAGCATTTAAAGCCTCCTTGCTCGCCCACGCAACATGAGGAGTGATAATAAGATTTTCTTTATTTTTAATGCTTAAAAGTGGATGATTTTTCATCATAGGTTCAATTTCTAAAACATCAAGCCCTACACGAATATTTTTTTCATCTATGATTTTAGCTAAATCATTTTCATTGACAATCCCGCCTCTTCCTACATTAATCAAAATCGCATTATCTTTTAAATGCTTTAATTCTTCAAAGGCGAGTAAATTTTTGGTTTTTTCATTTAAAGGTGCGTGGATACTTATAATATCGCAAGTTTTTAATAAATCTTTTAATTCCAAATGTACAAAATCTGCGTTTTTATTAGCTCCACTCGTAGAATAATAATAAATTTCGGCTCCAAAAGCCTTTGAAATTTTTGCCACTTCTTTACCTATGGTTCCTAAACCTATAATACCATGTTTTTTACCACTTAAGGTGTTTAAAATTCTACTATAATCTGTAAAAATAGGACTTTCACACCATTTACCCTCTTTGCTCCATTTGTCATAATAAGGTATTTGATTTAAAAAAGCAAACATAAACGCAAAAGTATGTTGCACCACACTCATAGTAGAATACCCAGCAGCATTTTTTACAATAATACCTTTTTCTTTAGCATACTCAATATCGATATTATTAACCCCTGTTGCAGTTTCTAAAATGAGTTTTAAATTTTTACAAGCATCAATCACATCTTTATCAATTACAACCTTGTTTGTCATGGCGACATTAGCATCTTTTAAACGCTCTATGGTTTGCTCTTTATTTGTTATAGTATAAATTTGCAAAGAACCAAATTTTTCAAAAACACTTAAATCATAATCCCCTAAAGTTGCCGCATCTAAACAAACAATTTTCATTTCTAATCCTTTATAATATGTCCTACAAATTTAGAATAATTATCAAGCACAAGTCCTCCTTTTCTAAATCCTAAGCCACACCCTTCATAAGCAAAGAAAACACCTGCTTGATAGTATTCGTTTTCACATGAATTAAACTCTACATATTCTTGATAAATAACCTTATTATTCCCATAAGGACCTACATTCTCATGCAAAGTTTTTCCATCTTTAATTATACTGATATTTGCGCCTTCTCTACCAAAAACAGGTTTTTTAACATAGTCTTTACCTTCCAAAGGAGTATCTTTTGTTTCTAAAAGTAATGGATGATTTGGATAAAGTTCCCATAGAATTTTTAAAATTCCCTTAGATTGAAATAAAAGTGTATAAGCAGGATTTAAAATAATTGCTCTTTGATTACGCATAATTTGAGTTAAAAGCATGGCAAGTTCACCCTCTTCTATGGCTATATCTTCCCAAGGAATAAGCTTAAACCAATACTCATAATTTTCACCCTCTTTAAAAACACCCTCTTCACTAAATTCCACCTCATCTACAAAGGAAAAATTAGTTTGAAAACCTGCTTCATTGGCTATATGAGAAAGTAATTTTGTAGTGATTTCTTCTTCTTTACTTCCTGCAACACTTGAAAAAAGAATTTTCCATCCTTGATAATGCTCTTCAAACCCTTCAACACTTTCATCAAGGGTAATAAGTCTTTTAAAATTATCCATCAAACTTTCATAAATGCTGTTAAATTGTGCGCTTTCATCCATTCCATTTTGTTTTAAAAGCGCCCATTGTAAAATCGCACTTTCAAAAAGAGCAGTAGGGGTATCAGCATTAAATTCTATAAGTTTTATAGGCTTGCCATCAAGTCCACCCGCTAAATCAAAACGCCCATATAAATGCCAATGCACTTCATTTTCCCAACTCATCTTAATCGCATCAATAAGATTAAAAGGAATTCCAAGCTCATCAAAACGATCATTATCAATCACTTCTTGCGCTGCAGCAATAAACATATCATAAAGTTCATTTACTGCTTCATAATAAGCATTAGCTTCGCTTTCTTTAACACAAACTAACTTATTGCTAATATAATCACTTCCATCTTCATCTGTATGCCAAGAAAAACCTATATTTTCTAAATAATCTTTTTGAAGTTTATCTACTTGTAGTAATTGCATTATTTATCCTTAAGAGCCAAAAGAGGAACTAGAACTTGCAGCTTTAGAGCCTCCACCAAAAAAACCTGATTTTTTAGCACTTGAAGTAGAACTTGTTGTGCCTGCTTTATTAAAACTATTGACACTCCTTTGATAAGCACTTTGATTTGAAAAAGCACCGCGTTGTTGATTAGCAAAATTTTGATTATTGAAAAGTTTTGAACCTATCCAACTTCCCAAAATAGCACCTGCAGCACTTGCGAGTAAAGTTTCTCCTAAACTCAATCCCCCACTACTGATTTGCCCATTATCTTTAGTTAAATTTGAAGTTCCATTGTCAATTTTAGCTGCTTCTTCTTTAATCAAAGCATCCATTTCTTCTTTGGATAAAATTCTTTCTGTACCATTAAGATCTTTTAAAACTACCCTTGTTTCATCACTTGGATATTGATCTTTGATTTTATACTGCCCTGGAGCTGTTTCTTCGATAATTACAAAAGCTCCTTGAGCATTAGCTGCTTGATTTAAAGTATCTGCATTGTCATTATTACTTCCACAACCTGCTAAAGCACCTCCAGCAACAGCTGCTAAACCACCTATCATACCAATTTGAATGATTTTTTTGATTTTTTTCATAGAGTTTATCCTAAAAACAGAAAATTTAAATTTAGAAATTTTAACAAAAAATAATAAATACTTTTTAATTTAATACCAAATGAAGTTCGTAGATATAAAAAAAGCCCTTTCGGGCTTTTGGGTTAGAGTCTTGACTCGTAGCGTCTAAGCATATAAAGTCTTTTAAGCATTTTTTTGCGTGCTGAAATTTTTTGTTTTTTGCGAATTTCAGTCATAGGCTCGAAAAATCTTCTTGCTCTTACTTCAGTTACAACTAGATTTCTATCTACTTGTTTTTTGAATTTACGATACGCTTCATCAAAAGACTCGTTAGGATGCACCTTGATTCCTGGCACAGTCCTCACCACCTTTCTGTGTAAATTTTTGTTGTGAAATATAATTATAAAACACTTCTTATTAATTCTAACTTAGAAAGCATTTAAAAATTGTTTTAGTTTTTATCGGTTATAATCCTTAATTACAAAGTGCTAAAAAATTATAATTAAGGTCTAAAAATGCAAGGACACATTACAAACTATACAAAAAAACGATATTTTGTATATTTAATTGCAAGTATTATCATATTTGCCCTACCTTTCATAAGAATTAATGAGAATCATTTTTTTCTTTTAAGTTTTGATCATTCTAAATTAAACCTATTTTTTATTTCTTTTTCAACACAAGAATTTTATCTCATGCCTTTTGTTCTTATATTTCTTTTTTTATTTATTTTTTTTATTACAACTTTAGGTGGAAGAATTTGGTGTGCTTGGAGTTGTCCACAAACGATTTTTAGAGTTATATATAGAGATATCATACAAACTAAATTTCTTAAAATTCGCAAAAATATCAATAACAAACAAAAAGAATATGGAGGGCAATATTTTAAAAAATTTCTTGGAGTAATAATTTTTTATTTTATATCTTTAGTTGCTGTTAGTAATTTACTTTGGTACTTTATTCCTCCTGAAGATTTTTTCAATTATATTCAAAATCCTGGCGAGCATCTACTTTTACTTGGAATTTTATTTTGTGCTAGCTTACTTTTTACTTTGGATATTACCTACTTACAAGAAAAATTTTGTGTTTATGTCTGTCCTTATGCAAGAATACAATCTGTAATGTTCGATCATGATACAATGCAAGTGATCTACGATGAAAAACGCGGGGGCTTGATCTATGATGGACACACCAAACTTCATAAAAAACCGCCTGAGGGAGAATGCATAGGTTGTGAAGCCTGTGTTAGCATCTGTCCAACTCATATTGACATACGCAAAGGAATGCAACTTGAATGTATTAATTGTCTTGAATGTGCCGATGCTTGCTCTAAGGTACAAAGCAAATTTAATCGTCCAAGTTTGATCAATTGGACAAGTGCAAAAGCTATTGAAACGCGTTCTAAGGTTCATTATTTAAGATTTAGAACGATAGCATATTTTATAGTTCTTTTAATTGCTTTATTGGCTTTAATCATCATGGGAAGCAAAAAAGAAAGCATGCTTTTAAACATCAATCGTAGTAGCGAATTATATAATATTTCAAATATTAAAGGTGAATTAGTCATTTCAAATGCTTATACCTTTTTGTTTCAAAATACAGATTCTAAACCTCATGAATATTATTTTACAGCAAATTTAGAAGGAATAAATGATGGAATTGAAATCATAAGACCAAACAAACCTTTTAAATTAAAAGCAGGAGAACAAATCAAAAAAATAGTTGTTATCAGGGCTACAAAAAATTTAGCAAATAATGATAAAAAAGATGTAATCTTTCCTTTACATATAAAAGCTTACGCAAAGGATAATGAAAAAATTTCGGTTTTTAGAAAAAGTATATTTGTATACCCTAAAAGCACTCTTATAAAGGATAAAAATGAACTCAAATAGAACACCGTCACAAAAAGTTTTAGCCAGACAAGAAAAAATCAAAGCAGTGGCCTTAGAGCTTTTTTTAACAAAAGGATACCAAGAAACAAGTTTGAGTGATATTATTAAATTATCCGGAGGATCTTATTCTAATATTTATGATGGTTTTAAAAGTAAAGAAGGGCTATTCTTTGAAATTTTAGATGACATATGTAAAAAACACTTTCATCTTATTTATTCCAAAACACAAGAAATTGAAAATGGCACTTTAAAAGAAATTTTAACTTCTTTTGGTTTAGCTTTTATAGAAATTTTCAATCAACCAGAAGCTGTAGCTTTTGGTAAAATTATCTATTCTCAAGTTTATGACAAAGATAGACATCTTGCCAATTGGATAGAAAATAATCAACAAAATTTTTCCTATAACATACTTATGGATTTTTTCAAGCAACAAAATAATTCTTATATGAAAAAAAATGCAGAAAAACTTGCTGTTCTTTTTTGTACTATGTTAAAAGAACCTTATCATCATCTTAATGTTTTAATTAATACTCCTTTGAAAAATAAAAAAGAACAAAAAGAACATGTTGAATTTGTTGTAAACGTTTTTCTAAATGGGATCAATGGCTCCAAAGCTTAAAAATAATTTTATTAACCAAAATTAAGATATAATTAGCCAAAAATTTTTGTAATAAATATTACAATTTTTAATTTAATTTTTCAAGGCAAAACCATGAAATTATTTCAAAAAAATACTATTTTAGCTTTAGGTGTTGTGCTTTTACTCACTGCTTGTAGCAAAGAAGAAGCACCAAAAATACAAATGCCGCCTCAACCTGTAACAACCATGAGTGCTAAATCTGAAGATTTACCACTTAGTTTTACTTACCCTGCTAAACTTGTCAGCGATTATGATGTCATTATAAAACCTCAAGTTAGTGGCGTAATAGTAAATAAACTTTTTAAAGCTGGGGATAAGGTAAAAAAAGGACAAACATTATTTATTATAGAGCAAGATAAATTTAAAGCTAGTGTTGATTCGGCTTACGGACAAGCTTTAATGGCTAGAGCAACTTTTGAAAATGCAAGCAAGGATTTTAATCGTTCTAAAGCTCTTTTTAGTAAAAATGCAATCTCTCAAAAGGAATACGACTCTTCTCTTGCTACATTTAACAATTCAAAAGCTAGTCTAGCAAGTGCTAGAGCACAACTTGCAAATGCAAGAATTGATCTAGATCATACCGAAATAAAAGCTCCTTTTGATGGTACTGTAGGAGATGCTTTAGTTAATATAGGAGATTATGTAAGTGCCTCAACAACTGAACTAGTTAGAGTTACAAATTTAAATCCTATTTACGCAGATTTCTTTATTTCAGATACAGATAAGCTAAATTTAGTCCGCAATACTCAAAGTGGAAAATGGGACTTAGACAGCATTCATGCAAATTTAAATCTTAATGGAGAAACCGTTCAAGGCAAACTTTATTTTATTGATTCGGTTATAGATGCTAATAGTGGAACAGTAAAAGCCAAAGCCGTATTTGATAACAATAAATCAACACTTTTACCAGGTGCTTTTGCAACAATTACTTCAGAAGGTTTTATACAAAAAAATGGCTTTAAAGTGCCTCAAATAGCTGTTAAACAAGATCAAAATGATGTTTATGTTCTTCTTGTTAAAAATGGAAAAGTAGAAAAATCTTCTGTACATATAAGCTACCAAAACAATGAATACGCTATTATTGACAAAGGGTTGCAAAATGGCGATAAAATTATTTTAGACAACTTTAAAAAAATTCAAGTTGGTAGCGAAGTTAAAGAAATTGGAGCACAATAATGTTTTCTAAATTTTTTATTGAAAGACCTGTTTTTGCTTCAGTTGTTGCAATTATAATTTCTTTGGCTGGAACCATAGGTCTTACAAATTTACCTATAGAACAATATCCTTCTTTAACTCCGCCTACAGTTAAAGTAAGCGCAACTTATACAGGAGCTGATGCACAAACCATTGCTTCAACAGTTGCCAGTCCTATCGAAGATGCAATCAATGGCGCGGATAATATGATTTACATGGATTCAACTTCAAGTTCTTCAGGAACTATGAGCTTGACTGTCTATTTTGATATCGGCACAGATCCTGATCAAGCCACCATAGATGTTAACAATAGAATTTCAGCTGCAACTGCAAAAATGCCAGATGCAGTTAAAAAACTTGGAGTAACTGTTAGAAAAACTTCCTCAGCAACACTTGCTGCAATTTCTATGTATTCAAATGATGGTTCAATGAGTGCGGTGGATGTATACAATTACATCGCTCTAAATGTTTTAGATGAGTTAAAAAGAGTTCCAGGGGTTGGAGATGCAAACGCCATAGGAAATCGTAATTATTCTTTAAGAATTTGGCTCAAGCCTGATTTATTAAATAAATTTGGAATCACAGCTACTGATGTAATTTCTGCGGTTAATGACCAAAATGCCCAGTATGCAACTGGTAAAATTGGCGAAGAACCTGTAACCCAAAAATCCCCTTATGTTTATTCAATCACTATGCAAGGAAGACTACAAAATCCTAGTGAATTTGAAAACATTATTTTAAGAACAAATGATGATGGATCATTTTTAAGACTTAAAGATGTAGCTGATGTAGAAATAGGGTCACAACAATACAGCTCACAAGGACGATTAAATGGCAATGATGCAGTTCCGATTATGATCAATCTTCAATCAGGGGCAAACGCATTGCATACAGCAGAACTTGTTCAAGCTAAAATGCAAGAACTTTCAAAAAATTTCCCAAAAGGTTTAACATATAAAATTCCTTACGATACAACAAAATTTGTAATAGAATCAATCAAAGAAGTTGTTAAAACTTTTGTTGAAGCTCTAATTTTAGTTATCATTGTTATGTATATGTTCTTAAAGAATTTCCGTGCAACACTTATTCCTATGATAGCTGTACCTGTTTCATTGTTAGGAACTTTTGCTGGACTTTATGTTTTAGGTTTTAGTATTAACTTGCTTACGCTTTTTGCTTTGGTTTTAGCCATAGGGATCGTTGTAGATGATGCGATTATAGTTGTAGAAAATATCGATAGGATTTTACATGAAAATGAACAAATAAGCGTAAAAGATGCTGCTATCCAAGCGATGCAAGAAGTTAGTTCTCCGGTTATTTCAATTGTTCTTGTGCTTTGTGCTGTTTTTGTACCAGTTTCTTTTATATCAGGTTTTGTTGGAGAAATTCAAAGACAATTTGCCCTTACCTTAGCTATATCTGTAACTATATCAGGTTTTGTTGCTCTTACCTTAACACCTTCTTTATGCGCACTCTTTTTGCGACGTAATGAAGGAGAGCCATTTAAATTTGTAAAGAAATTTAATGATTTTTTTGATTGGAGCACCTCTGTATTTAGCGCAGGAGTAGCATATATTCTAAAAAGAACCATTCGTTTTGTTTTAATTTTTTGTATTATGCTTGGAGCGATTTTTTATCTTAATAAAGCTGTGCCAAATTCTTTAGTTCCTGAAGAAGATCAAGGTTTGATGATTAGCATTATCAACCTTCCTTCAGCTTCAGCACTCCATAGAACAATTTCAGAAGTTGATCACATAAGCCAAGAAGTTTTAAAAACTAATGGAGTTAAAGATGCAATGGCTATGATAGGATTTGATCTTTTTACAAGCTCATTAAAAGAAAACGCTGCTGCAATGTTTATAGGCTTGCAAGATTGGAAAGATAGAAATGTGAGTGCTGATGAAATCGCCATGGAGCTTAATAAAAAATTTGCTTTTGATCGCAATGCTTCAAGTATATTTATAGGCCTACCTCCTATACCTGGATTAAGTATCACAGGTGGTTTTGAAATGTATGTTCAAAACAAAAGTGGAAAAAGCTATGATGAAATACAAAAAGATGTAAATAAGCTTGTTGCTGTAGCCAACCAAAGAAAAGAGCTATCAAGAGTAAGAACAACTCTTGATACAACTTTCCCTCAATACAAGCTTATAATTGATAGAGATAAATTAAAACATTACAATCTTAACATGCAAGATGTTTTTAACACAATGAATGCAACTATAGGTACTTATTATGTTAATGATTTTTCTATGTTAGGCAAAAACTTCCAAGTAAATATCCGTGCAAAAGGTGATTTTAGAAATACACAAGATGCATTAAAAAATATTTTTGTAAGATCAAACGATGGAAAAATGATACCACTTGATTCTTTTTTAACTTTACAAAGAAGTTCAGGGCCTGATGATGTAAAACGATTCAACCTTTTCCCAGCAGCACAAGTTCAAGGTCAACCCGCACCAGGTTATACTTCAGGTCAAGCTATAGAAGCGATTGCTCAAGTAGCAAAAGAAACTTTAGGGGATGATTATTCCATAGCTTGGAGTGGATCAGCCTATCAAGAAGTTTCTAGCAAAGGAACAGCAAGCTATGCTTTTGCTTTAGGAATGATATTTGTCTTTTTAATTCTAGCTGCCCAATATGAAAGATGGCTTATACCTTTAGCAGTTGTAACAGCCGTGCCTTTTGCGGTATTTGGATCATTTTTATTGGTATATTTAAGAGGATTTAGCAATGATATATATTTTCAAACAGGACTTTTGCTCTTGATTGGACTTTCAGCTAAAAATGCTATCTTGATTGTAGAATTTGCAATGGAAGAGCGCTTTAAAAAAGGCAAAGGAGTTTTTGAAGCAGCTGTTGCAGCGGCAAAACTTCGTTTTCGTCCTATCATAATGACTTCTTTAGCATTTACTTTTGGAGTCTTGCCAATGATTTTCGCAACAGGAGCAGGAAGTGCTTCAAGACACTCTTTAGGAACAGGGCTTATTGGTGGAATGATCGCAGCATCAACTTTAGCGATATTCTTTGTGCCTTTATTTTTCTATCTTTTAGAAAATTTTAATGAATGGCTAGATAAAAAAAGAGGTAAGGTTCATGAATAAAATAATTTCAATTAGCGCTATAGCAAGTTTTGCTCTTTTGATTTCAGCTTGCTCTTTAAGTCCAAATTTAAATATTCCCGAAGCAAACTATAGCATTGATAATAAGCTTGGAGCCTTATCCTGGGAAAAAGAAAACAATAGCTCTATCACAAAAAATTGGTGGAAAGATTTTGATGATGAAAATTTAAATAAAGTGGTTGATTTAGCACTTAAAAATAATAATGATTTAAAACTTGCCTTCATACACATGGAACAAGCTGCTGCTCAATTAGGTATAGATTTTAGCAGTTTGTTGCCAAAATTTGATGGTAGCGCAAGCGGTAGTCGTGCAAAAACAGCTATAAATGCTCCAAGCAATCGAACTGGGGAAGTAAGTTACGGTAATGACTTTAAAATGGGGCTTAATTTAAGCTATGAAATCGATCTTTGGGGAAAATATCGCGATACATATCGCGCCTCAAAATCAGGCTTTAAAGCAAGTGAGTATGATTATGAAGCTGCAAGACTTTCTGTTATTTCAAATACAGTTCAAACTTATTTTAATCTTGTAAATGCTTATGAAAATGAAAATGCTCTTAAAGAAGCCTATGAATCTGCAAAAGAAATTTATAGGATTAATGATGAAAAATTTCAAGTTGGTGCTGTAGGTGAATATGAACTTGCTCAAGCAAGAGCCAACTTAGAAAGTATGGCTTTGCAATATAATGAAGCAAAATTAAATAAAGAAAATTACCTTAAAGCTTTAAAAATTTTAACTTCAAATGATTTAAATGACATACTTTACAAAAATCAAAGCTATCAAGTTTTTAATCTTAAAGAATTTGACATTCCAACTGGAATTTCAAGCACCATCTTGCTTCAACGTCCAGATATTGGCTCTTCTTTAGAAAAATTAACTCAGCAAAATTATCTTGTTGGAGTAGCTCGCACGGCTTTCTTACCTAGCCTTTCTTTAACAGGATTATTGGGATTTGAAAGTGGGGATTTAGATACCTTGGTTAAAGGAGGTTCTAAGACTTGGAATATAGGTGGAAACTTTACTCTGCCTATTTTTCATTGGGGTGAAATTTACCAAAATGTAAATTTAGCTAAGCTTAATAAAGATGAAGCTTTTGTAAATTATCAAAATACTTTGATTACTGCTTTTGGAGAAATTCGCTATGCTTTAGTAGCTAGAAAAACTATACGCTTACAATACGATAACGCACAAGCAAGCGAACAATCTTATAAAAGAATCTATGAAATTGCTAAAGAACGCTATGATATAGGAGAAATGTCTTTGCAAGATTATTTAGAGGCACGTCAAAATTGGCTTAATGCTGCGGTTGCTTTTAATAATACTAAATATTCTTATGCCAATTCCATAGTAGATGTAATCAAAGCATTTGGTGGAGGATTTGAGCAAAGTGAAGATACGAGTAAAAATATAAAAGAAGAATCAAAAAATTTAGATATGTCTTTTAGAGAATAGTTCGTTCTATTCTCTAAATAAATTAAAAATCTTTGTCTAAATCTGCATCTGTAATTTCATAAGCCTTGTAAATAGCAGGCAATAATTTCCTTATAGCATAATCAAAATGATAAAATTGCTTATATACCTCTTCTGGATTTAAATTTTTAGCATTCTTAAAATCAAATACTTCAGTATTATTGATTTTGGCAATATTTTCATCAAAATAAGAGTAAAACTCTGCTCTTTGTTTAAACAAAGCATTTAAATTTTGAACAATTTTGGCTTTATCCATTTTTATATCCTTTTTAAATAATTTAAAAACTTAATCCCATTTTTTATTTAAGAAATAAAAAATTTACTCCTATTTTAGCTAAAAATTGATAAAGTTATGTCTTAAATATTTTAATATATAGGCCACTTATGAATTTATTTCAAAATTTAGCTTTAAAATACTCTCATACTATGATGGAAAAATCCCTACAAAAAGGTTTCAATGTCGAACTTTTAAAACAACCCAAAGAAAAAATTCCAAAACAAGATAAAAGCTATATGCTTTATGCTCATGTACCTTTTTGTCATACTTTTTGTCCTTATTGTAGTTTTCATAAATACTATTATGATGAAAATTTAGCCAAAGTGTATTTTCAAAATCTTAGAGAAGAAATTAAAATTATGAAAGATAAAGGTTTTGATTTTACCTCCATGTATGTGGGTGGTGGTACAACACTGATTAATGAAGAGGAATTATTAAAAACTTTAGAACTTTGTAAAAAGTTATTTAATATAAAAGAAATTTCATGTGAAAGCGATCCAAATCATATTGATCCAAACAAGCTTTCTATGTTTAAAGGTATAATTGATCGTTTAAGTTGCGGGATTCAAAGTTTTGATGATGAAACTTTAAAAAAAGTGGCAAGATATAATAAATTTGGTTCATCTAAAGAACTTCAAGAAAAAATTTCAAAAGCTTTAGGAATTTTACCTATTTTTAGTATAGATCTTATTTTCAATCTTCCAGGACAAAGTGAAAAACAACTTTTAAATGACTTAGAAATTGCTAAAAATTTAGCCCCACAACAAATCACAACCTATCCTTTAATGAAATCAAATCTCACCAAAGATAATATCGCCAAAAGTTTAGGAGTAAGTATTAAAGATAATGAATTTACTTATTATCAAATCATATGCGAATTTTTTAAAGACTATACCCAAAACAATGGTTGGAGTTTTTCTTTAGAAAAAAACAAGCTTAATGATGAATATGTCAGTTCTCATCATGAATACCTAGGAGTGGGCAGCGGGGCTTTTAGCTTTTTAGATGGGGAGCTTTTAATTAATGCATTTAATCTAAATGATTATGCTAAATTTATACAAGAAAAACAAAATGCTAATATAGCCAAAGCTTGTTTTGATAAAAAAGAAATTATCAAATATGTCTTTTTAACTGAAATTTTTTCAGGGAAAATAGAAATTGATAAATTCAACAAAACTCTAAATTGCAACCTCGAAAAAGAACTTTTCATAGAACTTTTAGGGCTTAAAACAAGTGGTGCCATCATAAAAGATCAAAATGCTTTAATCGCAACTGAATTTGGTCGATATCTTTTTGTGGTTTTAATGAAAGATTTTTACACAGGAATGGATCTTGTGCGTGCAGTATTTAGAGATGATAAGCGTCTTAAAAATAAAGATTATATCGATATCATGAAAGAAAATATTGATCCGCTTAACTCCGCTAGTATGGAATTTAAAGCGGAGACAAACTAAAAGGGACGAACAACCATCATTAAAGCGATAATAATAAACATTATAGTTGGAAGTTCATTATAAATTCTAAAGTATTTCCCACTTTTAGTAGAAGTATCATTTGCTAAAGCTTTTAAACAATAATAATTATGTATATGAAAAATAATCAAAAGTGTAACACAGGTAAGTTTAACATGCATAAAACCCGCACCTACCATTAAAACTTCCTTATGAGCATGCAACATTAAACTTCCTGTGATTAAAGTCACAATCATTGCAGGAGTTTGTATATAAAAATAAAGTTTTCTTTCTTGAATTTTTACAATCTCGACAAAACCTTTATTGTCTTTATGTTCAGCATGATACACAAAAAGACGAGGTAAATAAAAAAGTCCAGCCATCCAAGAAACAAATGCCAAATAATGCACCCATTTAATCCAAAAATAATAATCATTAATCCATTCTGTCATCTTTTTTCCTTTTTTTAAATATTTCTTGTATTAAAATCAAAGCCACACTTATATTTATCATGACATCTGCAACATTAAAAATAGCAAAATTAAACCATTTATGCCAAAAAAACATATCCACTACACCTCCGTATATAAAACGATCCAATAAATTTGAAACGCCAGCACCAAGCATCATTCCAAAAGCTATGCTATGAGTTTTTAAAAGTGTTTTTTGCCAAAAAAGATAAATAAAAAGCACTCCAATTAAAGCAAGATGTAAATATTTTAAATTATGTTCTAAAAAACTCAACATTGAAAAAGCTACGCCTGTATTTAGAGCATAAGTTAAATCTAAGTATTCACTCTGCCATCTAAGTCCTGCTAAAGTTAAGGATTTCACCCATTGATCAAGGACAAAAACCAAAACAAAGGCACCCCAAAAATAAAAAATAAATTTAAAAGTTTTAGCCATTTAAAGCTTTCTTAAAAAACTCCACAACATTTTTCATTTCTTTTTCTAAGAGCTTAATATCTTTGGCTTCTAGTAAAAGTCTTATCAAATTTTCAGTTCCAGAATAGCGAAATAAGGTATTGATATTTTTATTTTCTAAATCTTTTTTTAATTCTTTTAAACCTTTAATTTTATCCAAATCTTTTTTTTCTGCAATTTTAAGATTGGTTAAAAGCTGAGGATAAGGCTTAACTTGACCCAAAATAGAACTTGCAGATTTTTTCTTAGAAAGCATTAAAGCACTAAATTGCAAAGCAGCTATTAAGCCATCTCCAGTTTTTGCATAATCGCTAAAAATAATATGCCCACTTTGCTCTCCACCAAAATTTCCACCATTAGCTTTTAATTTTTCAAGCACATATTTATCACCCACATTACAAGTATCAAGTTCTATACCATGTTTATTTAAAAATTCTTTTAAAGCACCATTACTCATTATAGTGGCTACAACACTTGATTGTAATTTACCTTGTTCTTTAAGATAAAGTGCTAATACACCCAATAAACTATCTCCATTAGCCACTTCGCCTTTTTCATCTACAACCACCAAACGATCCGCATCACCATCAAAAGCAAAGCCCACATCTGCACGCAAACGCTTTACTTCAGCAGCTAAGTTTGCAGGATGCAAAGCTCCACAATTTTCATTGATATTAAGTCCATTGGGTTTATCACTCATTACTATAACTTCAGCACCTAATTCCTTAAAAACAGTAGGTGCTACCTTATAAGCTGCTCCATGAGCCACATCTAAAACCACACGCAAAGACTTTAAAGTAAGATCTTTTGGAAAAGAATTTTTAATAGAAACAATATATCTTCCTATAACATCATCAATTCTTTTTGCTTGACCAATTTTTTCCATATCCACCTTAGAGGCTTGTATAAGCTTATCATCAAAATAAATTTCTTCTATTTTTTTCTCTATATCTTCACTAAGTTTGTTTCCATGAGAATCAAAAAATTTAATACCATTATCATAATAAGGATTGTGAGAAGCTGAAATCATAATCCCTGCATCACAACGCATATCTTCAGTTAAGAATGCAATCGCAGGAGTTGGCATAGGACCAATTTGTATAACATTATATCCTATAGAAGTAAGTCCGGAAACAATAGCATTTTCTATCATATAACCACTTCTTCTTGTATCTTTTCCTACTAAGATATTATTAGTAATACTTTTATCTTTAAAATAAATACCCGCAGCCATTGCTAAACGCATAGCCAAAAAACTATCTAAAAATTCACCCGCTTTTCCACGAACTCCATCAGTTCCAAAAAGTTTCATTGCAAACCTTTCTAGCAAAATTTAAAGACAATTATAACAAAGCTAAGATAAAGAAATTTAAACAAGCCCTAAAAATAGAGCTCGTTTGGAAACCTTATAGTTCAGGTTTAGGAGTTTTTTCAGTAGAAATAGGAAGTTGTGGATAAACAATTGCTGGTTTTGTTCCTGTTAAAGATTTTAAGAAAGTTTCAATACTTTTTGCTTCTTTATCAGAAATTTTAATGCCAAGTTGCACACTACCCATTTCCTTAATAGCATCTTTTAAATTCCAAATCGCACCATTATGAAAATATGGAGCAGTTTCAGCAACATTTCTTAAAGTTGGAGTTTTTACCATGCCATTTGCATCACCTTTAAAATCACCTAAATTTGCAAATTTATATTTACCAGCAACTTCAAACGCTTGCATATTGCCACCTAAATTCACACCATTATGACAAGCTACACAACCTTTATCTATAAAAAGCTTTAAGCCTTTTTGTTCTTCTTTTGTTAAAGCTTTTTCATCGCCTTCTAAAAATTTATCAAAACGAGATGGAGTGATCAAAGTTCTTTCAAAATTTGCAATTGCATCAGCAATATTGTCAAAATTTACACCGCTTTTACCATAGATTTTTTTAAACTCACTCACATATTCAGGCAAAGATGAAATTTTTTCTACTGCAAGTTTAGCAGGAGTTGCCATTTCAGGATCAGCTTGGATTGGACCTTTAGCTTGATCGGCTAATGTTCCTGCACGACCATCCCAAAATTGAGTATTATTTAAAACTGCATTATAAACTGTTGGTGAATTTAAATGATGAGGATTTGCTGTCCATTTATGACCTATTGCAGTACTGATTCCATCTGTTCCACCAAGTCCTACATTATGACAGGTATTACAAGAAATGATACCACTTTTTGAAAGACGTGGTTCAAAATAGAGCTTTTTGCCAAGCTCTGCTTTTTCAAGAGTAAATTCACTAGCCTTTACTCCATTTTGTTTTAAAATTTCATCAACGCCTTTTTGATCTTTTGGTAAGGCAACAAGACCTGAATTTTTAGCTTCATCTATAAGACTTGCAGCATTTAAGCTTGAAAAAGCAACTAAGGATGCGATTAGCAATGATTTTACTTTCATTTACAAACTCCTATTAAAGATAAATTAAAATAAAATAATAATCATTTAGAGCTTAAATAAAAATAAATATTATTAAAAAATATTTACAATTAATTAATACTATTTTTATCTTAAAAATTATTTTTTGTTTATTTATTTTCATAAGATATAATTTTTAGTTATAAATCTTAAAATTTTAAGATGATTTGAAAAGGATATTATGGAAAATTTAATAATTTACGCTTTTATATATCTTTTAGGTTCAATCCCTTTTGGGCTAATCCTAGCTAAATTTTTTGCTAAAACTGATATCAAAAAAGAAGGTTCAAAAAGTATAGGGGCAACCAATGTTTTAAGAGTAGTAAAAGAAAAAAATCCCAAACTAGCAAAAAAACTTGCCATTGCTACAATAATTTTAGATTTTGCAAAAGCAGCTATTCCTTTACTAATCTTGAAATTTCTTCATTATGATCAAGCTTTGCTTTGGAGCGTCGCAGTTTTGGCTATTTTTGGACACTGTTTTTCAATTTACTTGTTATTTGAAGGAGGTAAAGGCATAGCAACAGGAGCAGGTGCTATGATAGTTTTACTTCCATTGGAAGTACTTACAGCATTTATTGTTTGGGCAATTATTGGAAAAATTTTTAAAATATCTTCGCTAGCTTCTTTAGCAGCATTACTTGCCTTTGTTGTAAGTTCTTTTATATTTAATTATGACTTAGAAATTCATACACATGCACCCGTTTTCATTATCGCTTTTATTATAGTATATAAACATCTACCTAATATTAAAAGATTGATTTTTAAAGAAGAATGCAAAGTCATATAAAAATAAAATTTCACTTTAAGTGTATCATTGGTATATTAGATTTCGAAAGAAGAAAAAAACAAAAAATTATTATCAAGCTTAAAGCTAAAGCAAATGAATTTTTAAATTATGCAGAGGTAATTACCAAAATTAAAAAATGGTATAAAAAAGAAGAATTTTACACCCTTGAAGAGTCTTTAGGCTTTGTAAGCTTAAATTTAAAAAAAGATTTTCCTAATTTAACCAATCTTAACATAAAAATTTTCAAACCCCATATAATAAAAAATGCTACAGTTGGGGTTAAATTGAAAAAAAAATATTAATTTTTTTTTAAAGATATCTAAACATTTACTTAAACTATGATATAATTTTTTAAATTTTTCTTAATAAGGATAGAACAAATGAGAATTTTAGTTATAGAAGATGAGATTAGCCTAAATAAAACAATTATAGACAATCTTAATGAATTTGGTTATCAAACCGATTCTTCTGAAAATTTTAAAGATGGAGAATACTTTATCGGCATTAGACATTATGATTTAGTTTTAGCAAACTGGACTTTACCCGATGGAGATGGAGCAGAACTTGTTAATACCATTAAACATAAATCTCCAAGAACTTCAGTTATGATTATGTCTTCAAAAACAGACAAAGAAACAGAAATCAAAGCTTTAAAAGCTGGAGCTGATGATTTTGTTAAAAAACCTTTAGATTTTGATATTCTACTCGCAAGAATTGAAGCAAGACTAAGACTTGGCGGAACCAATGTTATTAAAATTGAAGACTTAGTTATTGATCCAGATGAGGAAAAAATTACTTATAAAGGTCAAGATATAGAACTTAAAGGAAAACCTTTTGAAGTTTTAACGCACTTAGCAAGACATTCAGATCAAATTGTATCCAAAGAACAACTTTTAGATGCTATCTGGGAAGAACCTGAGCTAGTAACTCCAAATGTTATCGAAGTAGCTATCAATCAAATTCGTCAAAAAATGGATAAACCATTAAATATATCTACCATAGAAACAGTTCGTCGTAGAGGATACCGTTTCTGCTTTCCTAAAAAATCTTAACAATTTTGCACCTTCGGTGCAAAAAATTTATCTTTATTTCTATTTTTATATTTTATTTAAGTTTGGTTATTGTATAAACTAAAATTATTTTTTAAATTTTTGAAAGGTTATGATGTCTCTTTTAATTACAAAAGACTGCGTATGTTGTGATGCTTGCAGAGAAGAATGTCCTGATGAAGCTATTTATGAAAATAGTCCAATTTATGTAATAGACCCTGATCTTTGTTCAGAGTGCGTTAATGATTTTTCAGAGCCTGCCTGTATTGTTGCTTGCCCATATGAATGTATCATTCCTGATCCTGATAATGTAGAAACTATAGAAGAATTAAAACTCAAACATAGAGATAGAGAATTTTAATGGCAAAAAAAACAGCCGTTGTTGATCTTGGCTCAAACTCCATTAGAATGGTGATTTTTGAAAAAACTTCTAGATATGGTTTTTATACAACTTGCGAATACAAACGCAAAGTAAGACTTGGAGAAAATGCTTATAATAATGGTAAAATTCTCCAAGAAGAAGCCATGCAAAGAGCTGAAGATGCTTTAGCTTTTTTCAAACAATGCGCTTTAAAGCATAAATGTAAAAAAATATTTATAGTAGGCACATCAGCCTTAAGAGATGCCCCAAATTCAAAAAATTTCATTAAGAGAATCAAAGATAATCTGTCTTTAAATATACGCTGTATAGATGGAAAAAGCGAAAGCTACTTAGGTGGTCTTGCGGCTTTAAATTTATTAAGTCCTTTTAAGGATGGAACCACTTTAGACATAGGTGGTGGTTCTAGTGAATTGTGTTTAATAAAAAATAATAGAATTATTTCTTGCATATCTCTTGATATTGGCACTGTTAGGCTAAAAGAATTATTCTATGATACTGGAAAAATGGATTCTTTAGAAGAATTTATAAAACCAATTTTAGAACAAATTCCTAAAGAATTTTGCAATCAAAACCTTATTGCAATAGGTGGAAGCTTAAGAGCAATATCTAATTCCATCATGCAAAAAAATTCCTATCCACTGAAAAATTTACATGATTTTCGCTATATGCTAGATGAAGAAAAAGGACATATTTTAAAAATTTTTAATTCAAACTTAGACTCTTTAATCAATTTTGGCATAAAAAAGGATCGTTTTGATACCATTAAAGAAGGTATATTTATTTTTTTAAAAATTGCGGAAAAAATAAAAGCCAAACAAGTTATCACGAGTGGAGTTGGAATCAGAGAAGGAGTTTATTTACAAGATTTGCTTCGTCCTAAAATCACATTTCCATCAAATTTCAATCCTAGTTTAAAATGTTTACAAGATAAATTTTTACAATCAAAACAAAAAAATAAAACTCCACATTTTGCTCTCCAAATTTTTACAGCCCTTAAAAATCTTCATAGACTTAACGATAACTACAAACATACTTTACTAAATGCTGCTAAATTATGCCATATTGGAGAATATTTAAATTTCTATTTTGCTAATGAACACTCTGCTCATTTTGTACTAGGTGGATTAAATTATGGATTTTCGCATAAAGAAAAAGCTTTAATTGCTAGCATTATTAAGCTTAATGGAAAAAAAGTTAATCCTTATAATCTTGAACCCTATAAACAACTTTTACCCAATATTCATACCATTTCATGGCTTAATTTTATTTTGTGCTTAGCTAAAACTTTAAGCACAAATGAAGATAAGATTGATTTTGCTTTTGCAAACAATACTCTTTATATATATCAAGAAAACAAAATTCTTAATTTACCCAAAGATGAGCTCAAAAAAATTGCAAAACCAGCTACCATAGCATTAGCAATCAATCAAAAAATTTAAGATTTTTTACCTTTTTGACGCTGCTCTATAAGATTTTGAATTCTTTTTTTATTCTCTTCAAAAAAAGAATCAAAATTTTTCTCTGTTTTTTCTGTATGTTTTATTATTTGTTCCTCTGGAATTTCAACACTTTCTAAAAGTACATTGGAATTACCTATTATCATTGTATAACGTTTGTTGGCGTGATCAAAAACAACAAGTTGATTATTTTTATCTAAAAATCTTTGGAAAATCATAGTAAAATCTCTAGAAACATTGTTATTTTTATAAACCATAGTCTTTTTAAACCACCAAAGCACTATTAACAAAATAACTAAAATCAACATTACTAAGATATAATTTGTATAATCATACCCTTCTAAACTTGTACTTTTTGGTTTAGGCATTAATTCTTGAGAACTATTCGCAGTAGTTATAGGTGATGCTACAGATTCGATATTTGCTTTCCCTTGCTCTATAGCTCGTATTCTTATTCCAAATTTATCATTGATAGAGCTAAGTTCTAAATTAATATTTTGTTTGTTTTGTAGCATAATATAGGTATTATTATTTTTAGAACTAATACTAATTTTATCTACAAGTTGAGAGTTAAGTTCTTTTAATTCATCTTTAGAATATGTTAAATCACTAAAAGTTAAAAGAGTTAAATTTTTTTCTTTTTTTTGAGAAATCTTGCCATTATAAGCATTATCAAAGGAAAGCATTAAATCTACTCGATCATTTCTATCGTAGATATTATAACTAATCAACTCAACACTATATAAAGGTAAAATTAAAAAAAATAATACTAGCAATCTCATTTAAATTTCTTTTTTAAAATATTGAAGCACAGTCTTAGAATCCAAAATTTCATTAATTCTTATAGCGAGATTTTTTTCATAAACCATAACCTCGCCTTTGCCAAAAATTCTTTTATTGATATAAAGCTCAACGCTTTCTCCAGCAGGCTTTTCAAGATCAATAACCGAACCTACTTCAAGTTTTAAAAGCTCCGCTACACTCATATTTGTAGTTCCAAGCTCGCTTACAAAATCTACTGTAATATCTAAGATATCTTCATAAGATTGTAAAAGCCCATGATGAATGTTAAACTCTATATCATCGCTCATTATTTGCAATATCCTATTCTAAAATAACAATTTTCAAATTTATAAGTTAAAGCTTCATCTAGAACTATTTCAGAAAAATCAACTTTTCCTAAATATTCCGGAATTCCGAGTTTATACTCGTCATCACCCTTGGCATCATTTAACAAATTTTTAGCATAACCTATAATCTGATTGGCACATTCTTTAGTTAAATCGCACCAGTCATCTTCTTTAAATTTTTCATCATTAATTAAAATTTCTGCAATTTTTTTTAAAAATTCTTTTGGAAAAAATAAATAAAAATTACTTTCTCCTTCACTTTTGCCCATGATAGGAATACTCGCTCCATAAAGTTCACCGCTTATATCTTGAGCTGCTTCAATGCGAAGTCTTAAGATATGCTCGCAAAAATGAGTGATGGAATACTCAAGAATCTTTAACATAGCTACCACCTTTATAAAAAACTTAATTTAAAATTATAGTAAATATAAAATAAAAATATGTTTTAAAATTTTATTTTTTGAAAATTTCTTCAATATCTTTCATTATTATATCCAAATTTCCTTGTTTAAAACACTTTACTATGCTAGTTCCCACAATCACTCCATCAGCAACTTTTCTCATTCTTTTTACATCTTGATTATTTTGAATGCCAAAACCTACAAAAATAGGCAAATTTGTAAAAGATCTGATTTCTTTTACTTTATCTTGTAAGATTGCTTCTTCGACACTTTTAGTACCTGTAATACCTATGCTTGCTAATAAATAAATAAAACCTTTAGCATGTTTTACTAACTTTTTAACCCTTTCTTTAGGGGTTGTAACACTTACAAGTGTAATTAAAGCTATATTATATTTCTCACACTCTTTAATTAAATCATCACTTTCTTCAAAACTTAATTCAGGTATAATCAAAGCACAAATCCCTAAAGATTTTGTTTTTTTCACAAATTTTTCCAAACCATAAGAAAAAATTAAATTATAATAAAGCATAAAAACCAAAGCTTTTTTAGTTTTTACCCTAGCTAAAAGCTCAAAAACATTGTAAATATCTACACCTTGATCAAGAGCTATTTTTGCCGCATCTGCAATAATCTCACCATCGGCAATAGGATCACTATAAGCAACACCAAGTTCTAAAATATCAATAGGGCTTTGATCCAATCTTTGCAAAAAAGCTTCACTTGTTTGAAGATTTGGATAACCTAAAACCGTATAAGCCACATTTGCATTTTCTTTATAAAATTTTCTAAAATCAACCATAAATCACCCCTTTTTTATAATCTCTAATCATTTGCATATCCTTATCTCCCCTACCTGAAAGATTTACTACTATCACGCTTTTCTTTTTTAAAGTTGGACAAAGTTTTTCTAAAAACGCTAAAGCATGCGAACTTTCAATCGCTGCAATAATACCTTCCTCTTTGCAAAGTAATTTTAAAGCTTGCATACATTCTTCATCACTTATAGCATGATATTGCGCTCTTTTACTTTCAAATAAAAAAGCATGCAAAGGGCCAATTCCTGGATAATCAAGCCCTGCAGAAACACTATGCACAGGCAAGATATTGCCTAAATCATCTTGTAAAACCTTGGTTTTCATACCGTGAATAATGCCTGTTTTTCCCTTATTTAAAGTCGCTGCATGATAAGGTGTATCGATGCCAAGCCCCCCTGCTTCAATACCTATAAGTTTAACATTTTCATCTTTGATAAAATCATAAAAAATCCCAGCTGCATTGCTTCCACCCCCAACAGCTGCGATAATATAATCTACTTTTTTATTGAGTTTTTGAAGTTGCATTTTGCATTCTTTTCCTATAATGCTTTGAAAATGCGTTACCATTTTAGGATAAGGATAAGGACCTACCGCACTTCCAACCACATAAAAAATATTTTTAATATCTCCAACCCAAGCTTGAATAGCCGCAGTAGTAGCTTCTTTTAGAGTTTTAAGCCCACTTTGTACCGCATGAATTTTAGCACCCAAAAGCTCCATTTTATAAACATTTAAAGCCTGTCTTTGTACATCAGTTGCCCCCATATAAATTTCACATTCAAGTCCTAAAAGTGCTGCTGCAGTGGCTGTTGCAAGTCCGTGTTGACCTGCTCCTGTTTCTGCTATGATTTTTTTCTTTCCCATTTTTTTTGCTAAAAGGGCTTGAGCGATGGCATTATTGATTTTATGTGCTCCAGTATGATTTAAATCCTCGCGTTTTAAATAAATTTCATGCTGATATTTTTTGCTTAAATTTCTAGCAAAATAAAGCGGAGTAGGACGCCCCACATAAGTTTTTAAAAGCTCGTTTAATTCTTTTTTAAAGAGTTTATCTTTAGAAAATTTCAAAAAAGCACTTTCTAGCTCATTTAAAGCAAACATTGCACTTTCAGGCAAAAACTGCCCACCAAAATCCCCATAATATGCTTTTTTCATTTTTTCAGCTCCTTTAAAATTTGTTTTATTTTGTTGATATCTTTTAAGCCTTTTTCATCTTCAAGCTTCGAATTAAGATCTAAAATTTTAGCTCCTGTTTTTACGGCCTTATGAATATTATCCAAACCTATGCCTCCAGCTAATACAAAATCTTTAGTATAAGAACTTAATAAAGTCCAATTAAAACTTATTCCATTACCGCCCTTTAAAATTCCCTTAGCATCAAAAAGCACTAAATCAGCAAAAATTTCACTTTTTAAATCTAAACTATCTTCCACACTTATCACCTGCCATACAAAAACATTTTGCACCTTTAAAATTTCAAATTCTTCTTTGGTAATAGTGCGATAAATTTGTACTCCATCAAGCTTAACTTCTTGAATACATCTTAAAATTTGTTCCAAATTTTCATCTACAAAAACACCGACAACTTTTTTATCTTTTTCATGAAAAATTGCACTTAAATTTCTTGCTTGTTCTAAACTCACTCTTCTTGGACTTTTAGCAAAAATAAGTCCAAAAAAATCAATATTTAAAAAAGCTAAATCTTTGGCATTTTTTTCATCTTTAATGCCACAAATTTTAAGCTTTAGCATAAGCTTGATACTCCTTAAAATACTCTATAACTTTACCTGAATAAATGGCTTCTAAAATCATATCTTTAGCCACTAAAGGCGAACTTGCTTTATTGGCTGTATAAAGTGCAAACATAGCATTTAAAACTACTAAATCAAATTTTGCCCCTTGCATTTTACCACTTAAAATATCTTTTAAATCCTTAGCGTTTTCATATGCACTAGATCCTATGATTTCACTATGAAAAGCTCTTTTAAAACCAAATTGTTCAGGACAGATAGAATACTCTAAAATTTCTCCTTCACAAAGCTCATAAATTTTACTTTCATCGCAAATACTAAGCTCATCCATACCATCATTTCCTCTTACCACTAAAGCTTTTTTGCGTCCTAAATTTTTTAAAACCTCTATCAAAAGCCTATGCACAGGTGCGTGATAATTTCCCATAAGTTGATATTTTAACTTTAAATTAGGGTGCAATAAAGGACCTAAAACATTAAAAACCGTTCTTACTCCAAGCCTTGATCTGATCTCTTTAAGTTCTCCTACTAAAGGATGGAAAAATGGAGCATGTAAAAAACTAAGCCCTTGATTGTTTAGTTGTTTTAAAGCTGATTCTAAAGTGTTTGGAGTAGTTATATTTAAAGCTTCTAACACATCTGTACTTCCGCTAGAACTTGAAATGGCACGATTTCCGTGTTTGGCTACTTTTACTCCTAAAGCTGCTAAAATAAAAGCACTAGTCGTAGAAACATTGATACTTTTAAAACCATCTCCACCTGTTCCACAAATATCAATCATCTCACTCTCATCACTAAAAGTTTGAGAATATCTTAAAATTTGTCTTACAAAAGCACTTAAAGATTTTTCGTTTAAAGACTTTTCAGTGATTAAAATCAACAAAGCCGCCACTTGCAAAATTTCATAATCTTTAGACATAATAATCTTACAAATTTGCTCAAAATCATCGCTTTGTAAAAAATGATTTTCACTCATTTTTTGCAAATAAAAACTTAAAGGATTTTCCTGTTTTTGTGATTTTTTTATATCTTGTTTTAAAAAATTAGAAAAAAGTTGTAAGCCATATTCACTAAAATAGCTTTCAGGATGAAATTGCACACCATAATAAGGTAAATTTTTATGTCCCAAAGCCATAATCACACCCTTTTCATCAAGGGCTAAAATTTCAAGCTCATCACTAAGCTGTTTAACCTCTAAAGAATGATAACGCATCACGCTAAAATTTAAAGGTAAATTAGAAAATAATTCATTTTCCCTGCACTGTTTTATCAAAGAATTTTTTGCATGCATAGGCTCTTGCATCTTAACCACTAAAGAATCAAAAGCTAAAGCTAAAGCTTGATGTCCTAAGCAAATGCCCAAAACAGGGATATTAAGCCTTGCTTTAAAAATTTCAAGACAAATCCCACTTTGACTTGGATGCTTTGGACCAGGACTTAAAATAATATGAGTAGGATTTAAATTTTTAATTTCACTCAGAGAAATTTCATCATTTCTTCTTACTAAAATTTCATCATTGCTGAGTTGCTCTAACATGCTTTTAACATTAAAAACAAAAGAATCATAATTATCAATTAAAAGTATCATTGATTTTCCTTTTTTAAATTTTCAAAAGCTACCAAAAGCGCCTTGCGTTTAGCACGAATTTCTGCATATTCTTTTTGACTCTCACTTTGCAAAACAATACCCGCCCCACTTGCCAAATAAGCCTTATCTTGAGTAAAAAAAGCGCAACGAATTAAAATCGCTAAAGTTATGTCTTCGTTAAAATTTAAAAATCCTACCGCACCACCATAAATTCCACGATCGCAATCTTCAAGCTCACTAATGATCTCTAAAGCTCTTATTTTAGGAGCTCCGCTTAAAGTTCCCGCTGGAAAAACTGCTTCAATCACATCAAAAATACTCGCATCTTCTTTCATATTGGCATACACTTCACTCACTATGTGTATTACAAATTTATTTTTAATAATAGAAAAAAGATTTTCCACTCTTGTTTGAGTGCCAAATTTAGAAGCATCATTTCTTGCTAAATCTACAAGCATCTTATGTTCACTAAGTTCTTTTTCATCACTTAAAAGATCTTTTTCTAAAGCTAAAAGATCACAGTTATTTTCCAAATTTCTAGTTCCAGCAATAGGGGCTAAATAAATCTCTCTTTTTTTAATTTTCAATAAAAACTCTGGAGAAGAACCCAAAACAACACCATATTTACTTGGAAAATAAAACATATAAGCGCTTGGATTTAAAGCACTTAAACTCTCATAGTAGTCAAAAGCATTTACTTGATGTTTGATACAAAGTTGCTTACTTAAGACCACTTGAAAAATATCTCCACTTAAAAGATATTCTTTGGCTTTTTCGCACATTTTTAAAAAATCATTTTTTTCATCTTCTAAAGAATTTAAAATTTCAAAATCATTTTTTTGTTTCTTTTTCATTGGTTCAATATCATCTTTTAAATATTCAAAATATTTTGAAGCACCAAATTTAAAAAACATCTTGCTATTTTTCTCATAAATCAAATAAGCTTTAGCATTGGCAAATAAAAATAAAGGAAAATCATAATTTTTCTTAGAAGAAAGTGGAATTTTTTCAAACAAAGATACAAAATTTGCACTAAAAACTCCAAAAAATCCAGCAAAGTCGCAAATTTTATTCTTGCTTAAAGCTTCATAATATTTTGCCTTAAACTCGCTAAAGGATAATTCATTAGCATCTAAATAATCACAATCAATCCCTATAATTACCTTAGTCAAATCCTCTGCAAAATAAGAATTTTCAAATTTTTCAAGGATTTGTCTGTAATAAAAATTTACATTTTTAACAAACATAATAAACCTTTTTTAAAAAATAAATTAAAATAATATTAAAGAAAAAATTTAGATAAAAAGAAGTTTAGAAACGCCAAGAGCGAAGAGTATGTGTAAGTTTTAAAATCAAAGAATTGCTAAAAAAACCATTTTGACTCATCTTTTACCTTTCTTATAAAATATTTCAAAAATTAAGACTTTTATGAAAATTTTTAAAGTCTAAATTAATTTTAATCAATAAATATAAATTTTGCTTTAAATTTAAAATAAATATTATAAAATCTTTATATTTTATAATATTTTGAAACATTTTTACGATGCTTAAAGTTACCAAAAAATATTCTATTGTTATAAAAAACTAAGATAATACTTAGCTTAATAAGATAAAATTATTCCGTATTTGAAATATTTAATATTTTTTAGGAAAAGCTATGGAAATCACAGATTTACCTTATCTAATCATAGGAATCATTTCAGGTATTGCTTCTGGACTTTTTGGCATTGGTGGAGGTATGATTATCGTTCCTTCTATGTTCGCACTTGGAGCAAGTGCTCACCATGCTATCGGAATTTCAGTATTGCAAATGATTTTTGCAGCAGTTTTTGGCTCTTATATTAATTATAAGAAAAAAAATCTAAATCTTAAAGATGGTATTATGATAGGTTTTGGAGGACTCATAGGGGCAAGCTTTAGCGGAATGCTTTTAAAAGCTTTAAGTGATGTAGCTCTTACTAGCGTATTTTTGGCGGTAAGTTGTATATTTTTTATCAAATATGCTTTTGGAATTAAAGAAAACATTGTGCAAAATCAAAGAAGCGTTTGGGTAAAGAATGTCATTTTATTTATTGCTGGAGCTTTTACTGGTATTTTTGCTATTTCTTTGGGAATTGGTGGTGGACTTTTAATTGCTCCGATTTTAGCTTATTTTTTAGGCTATGATAGTAAAAAAGTTGTTTCTTTATCCTTGTTTTTTGTTATTTTTGCTTCAGTCTCTGGTATTATATCTTTTTCAAATTCTAGAGTTATAGACTCTGAAGTTATTCACAAAGGAATACTAGTAGGTATAGCTTCTATGGTTGGAGTTTTTATAGGAATTAAAATCATAGAAAAAATGCATATTTCAGCTCATAGAAAAATTTTACTTTGCGTATATGCCTTATCAATACTTGGAACCACCCACTCTTTACTTAATAAGCTAAATCTTATAAATTTTTAACTTGGATTTATCCAAGTTCTTTTAATATTATTATGCTAAAATCTTAAATTTATTTAATGTTTAGGAAAGACTATGAACGATACCATAAAAATCATTGGTGCAAGAGAAAATAACCTAAAAAATATCCACCTTGAAATTCCCAAAAACAAACTCATTGTTTTTACAGGACTGAGTGGAAGTGGAAAATCAACCCTTGCTTTTGGAACTCTTTATGCTGAAGGACAACGCCGTTATATAGAAAGTTTAAGTGCTTATGCCAGACAATTTTTAGATAAGGTAGGCAAACCTGATGTCGATAAAATCGAAGGTTTAACTCCAGCCATTGCCATAGATCAAAAAACCACTTCTAAAAATCCACGCTCGACCGTGGGAACCATCACTGAAATTTATGATTATCTAAGACTTTTATATGCAAGAGTGGGTATTCAACATTGTCATCAATGCGGACAAAAAATCTCATCTATGAGTGCAAGTGATATAGTCAGTGAAATTTTAAAATTTCCAAAAGGTGCAAAAATCATCATCTACGCCCCACTCATACGAGAAAAAAAAGGAACTTATGCAGATTTGCTTGAAAATTTACGCAACAAAGGCTATGTAAGAGCTCAAATCGATGGAGTTTTGGTAAGACTTGATGAAGAAATTGAACTGGCCAAAACCAAAAAACACACCATTAAACTTGTCATAGATAGGCTTGAAATTCAAGAAGATTTACTCTCTCGTCTTGCAAGCGATATAGAAAAAGGCTTACAAGAAAGCTTTGGAGAAATAGAAATAGAAGTTTTAAATCATGAGGAAATAAACCTTAATAAACATTATCATTTTAGCGAACATTCAGCTTGTTTTGATTGTAAAATTTCTTTTGTTCCACTCGAGCCTTTAAGCTTTTCTTTTAATTCTCCAAAAGGAGCATGTGAAGCTTGTGATGGACTTGGAATTCGTTATACTTTAGATATGAAAAAAATCATCGATGAAAATTTAAGCCTCGAAAATGGTGCTGTTAAAATCATGTATGGTTTTAATAAAAGTTATTATTATAAATTCCTAATCGCCTTTTGCGAACAAAATGAAATTCCTATCAAAATACCTTTTATGCAATTAAGCGAAGAACAAAAACGCCTTGTATTGTATGGTAATGCCAAAACTATAGAATTTCTTTGGAAAAGAAATCGTCTAAAACGCACCTTTGAAGGCATAGTTAAAATGGCTTATGAAATGCTAAAAGATGAAAAAGATTTAGCCGAATATATGAGTGAAAAAATTTGTAAAGACTGCGGTGGGCATCGTTTAAAACCCGAAAGTTTAGCCGTGAAAGTAGCCAAAAAAGGCTTGGGTGAAATTTTAGATATGAGCATAGAAGATAGTACGGCCTTTTTTGCAGATGAGAAAAATTTTTCTTATTTAAGCGAGCAACAAAAACTTATTTCTAAACCTATCCTAAAAGAAATCAACGAAAGATTGTTTTTCTTGTATGATGTGGGACTAGGTTATCTTTCCTTAGGGCGCGATGCAAGAACGATTAGTGGGGGTGAAGCACAAAGAATCCGCATAGCTTCACAAATTGGCAGTGGTTTAAGTGGAGTGATGTATGTCTTAGATGAGCCTAGCATAGGACTTCATGAAAGAGATACTGCAAAACTGATTAAAACTTTAAGAAATTTACAACAAAAGGGCAATACCCTAATTGTCGTAGAGCATGATAAAATGACTATAGAAGAAGCAGATTTTATTGTAGATATTGGCCCAAAAGCAGGAAAATTTGGAGGTGAGGTTGTATTTAGTGGAACTTATAAAGAACTTTTAAAAAGCAAAAGCGAAACTGCACTTTATATGAATGGTAAAAAACAAATTTCACAACTTCAAAACAGAGCACAAAAAGAATGGCTTGAACTTAAAAATGTAAATATTAACAATATCCAAGATTTAAGCGTAAAATTTCCTTTACAAAATTTAGTCGCTATAACAGGAGTTTCAGGTTCTGGAAAAAGTTCTTTGATACTTCAAACCCTACTTCCTTTTGCACAAGAAGAATTAAACCGCGCTAAAAAAGTTAAAAAACTTGGTGGGGTACAAATAGAAGGACTTGAAAAACTTGATAAAGTCATTTATCTTGATCAAAGCCCAATTGGGCGCACACCACGATCAAATCCTGCCACCTATACAGGCGCTATGGATGAAATCAGAAATCTTTTTGCCTCCACTAAAGAAGCCAAAATGCGTGGTTATAAAGCAGGACGCTTTTCTTTTAATGTCAAGGGTGGAAGATGTGAGAAATGTAGCGGAGATGGAGAAATCAAAATAGAGATGCATTTTTTACCTGATGTTATGGTAGTTTGTGATACTTGCGGGGGCAAACGCTACAATGATGCCACGCTAGAAATCAAATATAAAGGCAAAAATATCAGTGAAATTTTAAATATGAGTGTTTTAGAAGCGAGTGAATTTTTTACAGCTGTTCCCAAAATCAAACAAAAATTAGATACTCTAGTAAAAGTGGGTTTAGATTATCTAACTCTAGGACAAAATGCCACCACCTTAAGTGGAGGTGAAGCACAAAGAATCAAACTTGCTAAAGAACTAAGCCGTAGCGATACAGGAAAAACGCTTTATATACTTGATGAACCTACAACAGGACTGCATTTTGAAGATGTCAATAAACTCATCTTAGTTTTACAACATTTGGTTGATCTTAAAAATTCGGTTTTTGTAATAGAGCATAATTTAGATGTGATTAAAAATGCTGATTATATTATCGATATGGGGCCTGAAGGCGGAGTTAAAGGTGGAAAAGTTATAAGCACAGGAAGCGTGGAAAAAGTCGCTAAAGAACACAAAAAAACCCGTTCTTACACAGGATATTATCTAGACTTAGAGCTTAAAAATACACAAAAATCATAATTTTATGTTTGGTTTTTTATATAATGATATAAGTTATTTAGGACTTTTTATAGTGTGTTTTCTTTCAAGCACACTATTACCTTTGGCAAGCGAAGCCTTTGTTTTAGGCTTTATAAAACTTGATTTTAATCCAAATTTAGTGCTTATCGTAGCTACTTTGGGTAATACCTTAGGAAGTTTAAGTACTTATGGCTTGGCTTATCTTGGTAAGCAAAAAATTTTAGAAAAATACTTTAGCAAATCCTTGAAAAAATTAGAAAATTTCAATGCTAATTTTGCTAAATTTGGAAGTATATTTGCTTTTTTTACTTTTTTACCTTTGGTGGGAGATCTTTTTGCCTTGGGACTTGGTTTTGCGAAATATTCTTTTTTAAAAACTATATTTTTTATCTTACTTGGAAAATTAAGTCGTTATGCTTTCATAATTTTCATAGCAAACTCCTTTTAAAAGCCTCTCTTTTATAAGTTTTAAAAGCTTTGTATTATCTACATTTTTTAAAATTTTAACACAATTTTTAGTGCTTAAATCCACCCCCATACTCATTTTTGGTTCTTTAAAACAACGCCAACTCATACCTCTTGCCAAAGAACTATCACAAATAACATCAGCATAACACTCATCAAAATCTGCAATACTAGAATCTAATGCATAAGCTATTGTTAAAGCGTCATGTATCCAAGTTCCCTTTGTACCACGTGTTTTAGAAACATAATCAATCCAAACACCTAAAGTTTCAACGATAAAATCGCATAAAATATTCTTAGCTTGCAACTCTTTTAAATCCTCATGTGTTAGTAAAGTCTGCATGGTTACATTATAAGGTACGAGTGTAATTTTAGCTCTTGAATTTAACACTATACTAGCCGCCTCAGGATCGAAACCAAAATTTGTATCCTTAGTGTAATAAGGCATATCAAAACTACCGCCCATAATAAAAAGCTCTTTAAGATTTATATCAAAATCTTTAAAAATTTTCATAGCCATAGCAATATTTGTCAAAGGTCCTATCGCACAAATAGAAATTTCTTTAGGATTTTTACCCACCAACTCACCCATTTTAAAAATCGCATCAGGATTTATATTTTCTAAAATTTCAGGACTTTTTATATTTTCCCAAAGATATTCAAGCTTAAAATTTTTTACACTTTCATCAAGTCTTTGACGCCAAGCTTTACTTGGTTCTTTTAAGGCTTCATTCGCTCCTAAATAAACGGGGATATTTAAATTTAAACGTTTAAATAAATCCTTAGCCACGCTATAGGCAACAAGACTTGGAACATTACCGCAAATTGTGCTTAGCATTTCAAGTTTGATTTCTTTAGATGCCAAAATCAAAGCAAGCGCTAAACCATCATCGGTATTTGCTCCTGCAATAGCATTGCCTATATCCGTGTCTAAGATAAGTCTCATATCGCATCCTCTATTTTATTTAAATCCCTGCCTCTAGTTTCTGGCGCAAAAAATGTAGTCACAAAACCTATACCTGCAGTTAATACAAAATACGTTGCGATAGGCCACCAAGTGCCATAATACGCAAGCAAAGCAGAAGCCACCATAGGCGCTGTTCCTCCTGAAAGAATAGAACCTAGCTCCTTAGCAAAAGCCATTTTTGTATAACGGTTTTTTACCCCAAAAAGTTCTACACCCCAAGCCGCTTGTACACCAAAAATCCCTAAAGATGCTAAAGACATACCTACAATAATAGTTAAAATCACAATAATTTCATTTTTACTATCTAAAAGCATAAAAGCAGGAAAAGCATAAATCATCAAAAGCAAACAAAACATTCTATAAGTAATACGTCTTCCAAATCTATCACTTAAATAACCTGCCAAAGGAATAACCAAAAAACCCACCAATGAAGCTATCATTACCGCTGTAGTGGCAACTGATTTGTCTAAAAGTAAAATTTTAGTCACATAACCTACAATAAAACCTTGTGCAAGATAAGAAGGTCCGTTTTCGCCTATTCTTAAGCCCACCATAGTCCAAAAAGCACGACTTCTTTGCCAAAAACTTCTTTCATCTTTTTTCATATGCTTTTCGTTATTAAGACGCAATTTCATCATTTCATTTTTTTGCTTTTCAAAAACAGGGGTTTCTTTGACATGAAAACGAATATATACAGCAAAAAGAGCGATTAAAATACTTCCCATAAAAGGAACTCTCCAACCCCATTCTTTAAAACTTGCTTCATCCATTTGTACCATCAAAAGCCATACAAAAGACGCAAGCAAAGTTCCGCTATTTGATCCTAAGGCAATCACAGAAGAAACAAGCCCTCTTCTCTTGCTAGGAGCATATTCTCCTAGCATAACTGTTCCACCTGAAAGTTCAGCTCCCGCACCAAAACCCTGCATAAAACGTAATATAACCAAACAAATAGGCGCCCAAACACCAATCACTGCATAGCTTGGAATAAAACCTATAAGAGTAGTTGAAATTCCCATTAAAGCTATTGTAGCCATCATAACATTTTTTCTTCCGTGTTTATCGCCTAAATAACCAAAAAACAAAGCCCCAATAGGTCTTGCAATAAAACCTATGCCATAAGTTACAAAACTAAGCAAAAGTGCAATTACTGGAGTTTGCTCAGGAAAAAACACTTCTGAAAAAATTGTTGCAGCTGCTAAACCATAAAGTGCAAAATCTGCATATTCCATAGCAGTTCCCAACCAGCAAGAAAAAACTGCCTTTTTAAAAACTTTCCTACCTTCAGGTGTGTTAAAATTCTTATCCGCAATTCCATCAATTTGCTGATTTGTCATTACATTATCCTTATATTTTAATATATTTTTTTATAAATAATTTGTAATTATGGCTAAAAATTGCAGTGTTTTTGCTTAAAGATCTTAAATTGTAGACATTATTAAGCAAAATTTTGAAATAATACAGCTTAAAAATATATTTTATCAAAAGAAGAAATTATTATGAAAACTTTAACTATTATCGATACTTTTGGATTTTTTTTCAGACTTTACTACGCATTAAAAGGTTTTAAAAATTCACAAGGACAAGCTAGTGGAATGATTAGCGGTTTTGCAAATTTTATTTATAGCTTAAAAAATGAACATAAAAGTGATTATATTGTTTTTGCATTAGACTCCAAAGGAAAAACTTTTCGTAGCGAAATTGATCCAAACTATAAACAAAATCGCACTCCACCACCACCTGAACTTCTAGAACAAATTCCAATTTGCATAGAGATGATAGAAAAAATGGGTTTTATAAGCGTTTCTCAAGAAGGTTATGAAGCCGATGATATCATCGCTTCTTTTGTAAAAACTTGTGAAGATAGGGATATTTTTGTACGCATTATCACTCAAGATAAAGATCTTTATCAACTCATAAAAGATGGTAAAACAAGCATTTACAGTCCTATTTCTAAAAACGACTATGATGAAGCAGCGTGTTTAGAAAAATACGGAGTAAAACCTCATCAAATCAGAGATTTTTTAGCTCTTTGCGGAGATAGTTCTGATAATATTCCAGGCGTTAAAGGTATAGGTGCAAAAGGGGCTAAAACCTTACTTGATGAATTTGGTAGCATAGAAGGAATTTATGAAAATTTAACTCTAATACGCAACGAAAGAAGTCGTAACTTGCTTTTAGAGGGTAAGGAAAATGCATTTTTAAGCAAAAAATTAGCTTCTTTATACGAAAATTTAGAAGTGCAAGATCTTATAGAAAAAGCAACTTATCCTGATGAAGAACCTCTTTTAAAAATACTTGAAATTTTAGAACATTACGAACTTAATACTTTGCTTAAAAAGCTGCGTCAAAATCCTGATAATAAAGATAAAAATTTAGGTTTTAAAGCCACTTTAATACAAGATGAAAACAAACTTTTTGAAATTTTAAATACCCTTGATAAAGAAAGTATTATTGCTTTTGATACCGAAACCACAGGACTTGATACAAAAGAAGCAAAAATTGTTGGTTTTAGTTTTTGCATGAGTGAAAACGAAGCTTTTTACGTGCCTTTAACTCATAACTATCTTGGAGTAGGTGAGCAAATTTCATTGCAAAGTGCCAAAAAAGCTATAGAGCTAATCTTTAATCATTTTGTTATAGGACACAATCTCAAATATGATTTTAAAATCATTCAAAACAATTTTGGATTAAATTTACCTCAAAAATACGCAGATACAATGATTTTAGCATGGCTTAAAAATCCTTCTTTAAGAGTAAATATGGATGATTTAGCCTTAAGACTTTTTAATTATGAAACCTTACATTTTGAAAGCCTTGTTAAAAAAGGAGAAAATTTTGCAAGTGTAGAACTTGAAAAAGCTTGCAAATACGCCGCAGAAGATGCTTATATCACGTTAAGATTTTATCTTTATTTTTTAAAAAATCTTGAAACTCCTTTATTAGAACTTGCTAAAAACTGTGAATTTGATTTCATTAAAATCATTATGATGATGGAAGAAAATGGCATAAAGCTTGATACAAATGCACTTGAAGCCCTTATGAAAAAATTTGAAAATGAAATCAAAAATTTAAGTGAAGAAATTTATACTCTTTGTGAGGATAGATTTAACCTAAACTCACCTAAACAAGTAGGTGATATACTTTTTGAAAAACTTAAACTTCCAAGTGGAAAAAAAGGAAAAACAGGATATTCTACCGATGAAAAAGTTTTAAATGCACTTTTAGATAAACATCCTGTAATTGCCAAAATTTTAGATTATAGAGAACTTGCCAAACTTTATTCCACTTATTGCGAACCTTTGTTAAAACTAGCGTTAAAAGATAAAAATTCACGCATTTATTCAAGTTTTTTACAGACTGGAACTGCTACAGGACGCCTTTCATCTAAAGATCCGAATTTGCAAAATATTCCTGCACACGGACAATACGCAAAAGATTATAAATCTTGCTTTGTAGCTAAAGATGGATTTAGTTTTATCTCTCTTGATTATTCTCAAATCGAACTGAGAATGCTTGCGCATTTTAGCGAAGATGAAAAACTTTTAAATGCTTTTGCTAACGATGAAGATATACATGCAAGAACAGCTATAATGATTTTTGGAGAAAGCAATTATGAAACCAGAAGTGTTGCAAAAAGTATAAATTTTGGACTTATTTATGGCATGGGCTATAAAACTTTAAGTCAAAATTTAAAAATAGAAGCTCATTTAGCCAAATCTTACATAGAAAAATATTTTGAAAATTTTACTAGTATTAAGAAATATTTTGAAACAGTTAAAAACAAAGCTAAACAAAATGGTTTTATCACTACTTTAAGCGGTCGCAAGCGTTATTTTGATTTTGAAAACGCAAAACCTATGCAAATTGCCATGTATGAAAGAGAAAGCATTAATTCAATCTTACAAGGCTCAGCAGCTGATGTAATCAAACTTGCAATGCTAGAAATCAATAAAGAATTAAATGAAGACAAAAAGCTTATTTTGCAAATTCACGATGAATTAATTTTTGAAGTAAAAGATGATTTATGTGAAAATTTTGTAAAAAAAACTAGAGATATTATGGAAAATATAGTAAAATTAAAAGTAAAATTAAAAACAAGCTCAAGTATCGCTAAAAATTGGGGCGATTTAAAATAATCAAGGAGATATTTAATGGATCTTTCAACCATACTGGGAATGGTGCTCGCAGTTACTAGTATTTCAGTAGGAGATATATTAGAAGGAGGAAATCCTTTACATGTTATTCACCTTTCTTCCTTTCTTATAGTTATGCCAACGGCTGCATTTTGTGCAATGACTTCTACACATAAAAAAATTGTAAAAGCAGCTTATAAAGAACTCAAAGTTGTCTTTAAAGGTTCTGGAGTAAATCTACCTGAAAGGATAGCTCAGTTAATAGAATTTGCTATTATTGCAAGAAGAGATGGTCTTTTAGCATTAGAATCAAGAACCAATGAGATCGAAAATGAATTTTTAAAAAATGCTATGATGATGCTTGTAGATGGTAAAAGCTTTGAAGAAATTCACGAAAGCATGGAAATACAAACCGAACAACTTGAAGAGCATTATAAAGAATGCGCAGAATATTGGATAGTATTTGGAGAAACTTGCCCTACCATGGGACTTGTTGGAGCGGTTTTTGGTCTTATTCTAGCTCTTAAATTGCTAGATAATCCTCAAGCAATGGCAGCGGGTATTTCAGGTGCTTTTACAGCTACGGTTACTGGGATTTTTGGTGCTTATGCGCTTTTTGCACCTTGGGGAAGAAAAATGAAAGCTAATGGAATGGATCTTGTAAAAGAGCAAATTGTCATCACTGAAGCCATAAAAGGAATTGCAGAAGGTGCGAATCCTAGAGATTTGGAAGCTAAGCTTTTTAATTTCTTAAGTCACGATGATCCAAAAATTTCACAATTTGACAAAGGTTAAAAATGGCCAAGAAACATAAATGTCCAGAATGTCCTGCAGGTGAAAAATGGGCTGTACCTTATGCAGACTTTCTAAGTTTGCTTTTGGCACTTTTTATTGCTCTTTGGGCAATTTCTAAAACAAATCCTGCTAAAGTAGAGGCTTTAAAAACCGAATTTGTTAAAATCTTTGATTATACCTCTACTCAAACAGTCAAAGAAGAAAGTAAAACCCAAGAAAAATATAAGGGTGCAGCAAAAGAAGAAAGTGATGAACTCAAATCGTTAAAACAAATGACTATGACACAGCAAGAAACCATCAAACGTCTTCAAGCAGCTCTAGATCAAAGCGACAATCAGGTTGCTCTTAACCTTCCATCTAAAGTTGAATTTGAAAGAGGTAGTGCTCAAATCGTTTCAGCTGATATACAAGATTATTTAAAACGTATGGCTGAACTAACAACATATTTGCCACCTCAAGCAAAAATAGAAATTAGAGGCTATACAGACAATAGCGACTCTATTATAAGAAGTTATGAACTCGCCTATCAAAGAGCAGAAAATGTATTAAAATATTTTATAGAAGGTGGAGCAAATTTAAAAAACATTAGCATTAAAAGCTACGGGCTTAATAATCCCATCAATGGAAATCCACAAGCTCTAGAAAATAATAGAGTAGAAATATATTTTAAAGTCGATACAGCAGATACAAATACTCAAAAATCGGTTCTTGAGCTTATTAACAAAATAGGAACTAAAGCACCTTAAAAGTTTTAGTTTCCTTTTTTTACTTGACCAGCTAAACGACTCTTATTATTTGTATTATAAACAAATCCTAGTACCTCAGCTACAGCTTTAAACATTTCCCTAGGAATAAGATCATTAACATCACAAGCTTTATAAAGCTCTCTTGCTAAAGGAGGATTTTCATAAACTACAACATTATTTTCATAGGCTACTTGTTTTATGCGAAGAGCGAGAAAATCCACTCCTTTGGCAACAACCCTAGGGGCTTGTTCTTTACTTGTATCATAACGAATAGCTACGGCATAATGCGTTGGGTTTGTGATCACCACATCCGCACCTGCAACATCTTGAATCATACGACGACGCGCAGCTTCCATTTGAAGTCTACGAATTCTACCTTTAACCTGAGGATCTCCTTCCATTTGTTTATACTCATCTTTTATTTCTTGTTTGCTCATACGCAAACCTTTAAAATACTGAAAACGCACCAAAAAAACATCTAAAACAGCAATAATTAAAAAAGCAACTATAACAATAGCTGCTAAAACAATAGCTCTGTCTCTTAGCCAAGTAAGCTGTGCAACCATAGTATAAAGCTCAACTCTTGGAAGCTCTTGCATAAATTTAAGTAAAACTATAAAAGCTATAGTAAAAACAATACCCACTTTTAAAATAATTTTTATACTTTCAACAATTTTTTTCAACGAAAAAAGGTTTTTTAAACCTTTTAGAGGATTGATTTTTCCTAAATTTGGCATAATAGGTTTAGTTGTAAAAATAAAACCAAATTGCATAATATTTCCTAAAACCCCAGCAATCATAATACTTAAAACAATAGGTGCAAGAATAATTAAAACCTCAAAAATACTTTTAATCATAATGGCTTGAATAATACGCAAATCAAATTCAACACCAATAAAACTTTGATAGTATCTATATAAATTTACAATTCTCTCGCCCATAAAACTCATCATAAATAAAGTTATAGTTACTCCAATTATCAAAGTTACAATAGCTGCCGCATCTTGAGACTTTGGAACATTACCTTCTTTACGCGCATCTTCTATCTTTTTGGACGTGGGTTCTTCTGTTTTTTCTTGATCTTCGCCTGCCATATTTTAGCCTAAATAAAAATTTTAATATGTGTGTAAAATTATAGTAGAAAATTTATGAATTTCAATTAAAGAATAAAAATGAAGAAAAAGCCTCGTAAAGAGGCTTTATACTAAGAAATTAAAGTTTAGCTTCGTTTTTGCCAAGATATTCAGCCACGCCTTTAGGGTTAGCTTTCATACCTTCATCACCCTTATTCCATCCTGCAGGACAAACTTCACCATGCTCATTTGTAAAAAGCATAGTATCAACCATTCTTAACATTTCATCTATATTTCTACCTAGTGGTAAATCATTAACCACAGCATGGCGAACTGTTCCATCAGCATCAAGCAAGAACGAACCACGAAGGGCAACTGCTTCTGCATAAAGTACATCAAAATTTCTAGCAATCTGCTTAGTTAAGTCAGCAACAAGCGGAAATTTAACCTGACCAATACCACCTTGATTTACTGGAGTATTTTTCCAAGCAAAATGTGAAAATTCATTATCTCCTGAAATTCCAATTACTTCAATGCCACGGTTTTTAAATTCTTGATATCTTTTGTCAAAAGCTATAATTTCTGAAGGACAAACAAAAGTAAAATCTTTTGGATAAAAGAATACTACCGCTCCTTTTGGACCTATATTTTTATAAAGATTAAAATCTTGAACAATTTCATTGTTTCCCAATACTGCTGGAGCAGTAAAATCTAAAGCTTTTTTAGTAACTATCATATTTTCTCCTAAATAATAAATTTTATTGATAACGAAATTATATCGTTTAAATCTTTATTTTTTTTTAAATATCTAAAATAATATTAAAAATTTAAGAAAGTTATAATTATTATCAAATAAGGTAAAATTTTGATTATCAAAATTTACATTATTTAAGAATTTTATGCTAAAATCTTTTAAATCTTAATATTAAAAAGGAGAAAAAATGGCTGTAAAAATTACAGATATATGTATTGCTTGTGGTTCTTGTATTGATGAGTGTCCAGTGAGTGCTATCGTTGATGATGCTAACAATCCAGAAGGTGAAGATAGATATTATGTTTATGCAAACAAATGCGTTGAATGCGTAGGACATAATGATCAACCAGCTTGTGCCAGTGCTTGCCCAACAGATGGATGTATAGTTTGGAGTGCTGTAGAATCAGGACAACCAAGTCGTGATAATATTGGCGCTGATATGAGAAGTGGGGACACTCCAGTTTTTGCATAATTTTAAAAAATTAAAAAGCTAGAGATTCCTAGCTTTTTCTTTATAATTTAACTTTCTTTAAACAAATTCAAGTATAATTTTAAGCTTTATTAAAATAAGGAGTTATTACAAAGATGGAAAAAACTTTATCTATAATTAAACCTGATGCTGTTAAAAAAGGTGTTATAGGAAAAATTTTAGATCGTTTTGAAAGCAATGGATTAAGAATCGCTGCAATGAAAAAAGTTCAACTTAGTAAAGAACAAGCTGAAAATTTTTATGCTGTTCATAAAGAAAGACCTTTTTTTAAAGACTTAGTTGAATTTATGATTAGCGGTCCTGTTGTTGTTTCTGTACTAGAAGGAGAAGGTGCTGTATTAAAAAATAGAGATTTAATGGGAGCGACAAATCCTAAAGAAGCTAAAGCAGGAACAATTAGAGCCGATTTTGCTGAGAGTATTGATGCTAATGCTGTTCATGGAAGTGACAGCTTGGAAAATGCAAAAATAGAAATTGATTTTTTCTTTAAACCAAATGAAATTTGCTAAATGAAAATCCCTTTTTCTAAGATTAATACAAAGGAATATCCTTTTAAACTTAATCTTGAAAATATGATTTTTGAGGGAAATTTAGTAAAAATAAATCCTAAGCTTGTTAAAATAAATGCTATTATGCAAGGTTTTATCTATAGACCTTGTGATAGTTGTGGAACTGAGTTAAAACTTGAAATTAAAGAAAATTTAGAACTTTTTGCAAGTGATGGTATTTTTAAAGATGAAGCAAACGAATTGAGCAATACTATAGAATTTTTCGATGGACATATTGATTTAATAGAAGTTGCTATCAGCGAGCTTGAAGCTTATTTAAGTGATTATTTTTATTGCATAAATTGCAATAATTAATTAAATTTTATAAAGGAGAAAAAATGGCAGTACCAAAGAGAAGAGTGAGCAAAACTCGTGCAGCTAAACGCAGAACTCACTATAAAGTTAGTCTTCCTATGCCTATAAAAGACAAAGATGGAAGCTACAAAATGCCTCACCGTGCGAATCCAACAACTAAGGAATATTAAAATCAATGATTAACATTGCCATTGATGCAATGGGTGGTGATTTTGGAGAAAAACCCATTATAGAAGGCGTTTTAAAGGCGCTAGAAGCAAAACCTTTTAACGCTATCTTAGTGGGAAATTCTAAAATTCTAAAACCTTTAATACCAAAAAAATTAGAACAATATATACAATACGAAGAAGCTAGTGAAATTTTTTCGATGAATGAAAATGCCACAGATGCTTTAAAAAATAAAGAAACAACCATATATAAAGCTATTAATTTATTAAAAGAAAAAAAAGTAGATGCTGTAGTTTCAGCGGGTCATAGTGGAGCAAGTATGTCTTTGGCTACCTTAAGGCTTGGAAGACTTAAAGGCATTTCAAGACCTGCTATTGCCACTTTAATGCCAAATATCATTAACAAAACTTTACTTTTGGATGTTGGAGCTAATACAGATTGTAAAGCTGAAAATTTATTTCAATTTGCCATAATGGGTGAAGTTTATGCTAGAGCAATCATGCAAATTCAAAAACCACGCCTTGCTTTACTTTCTAATGGTGAAGAAGAATGCAAAGGTAATGAACTTACCAAAGAAAGTCATCAGCTTATGAAAAAAATTCCAAATTTTATAGGTAATGCTGAAGGTAGAGATATTTTCAATGGTGAAATAGATGTTTTAGTCTGTGATGGTTTTGATGGAAATGTTATCTTAAAGGCTTGTGAAGGTGTGGCAACAGCTATTTTTCAACTTCTAAAAAACGAAGTAAAGCAATCTTTTATTTCTAAAATAGGTGCTTTACTCATGAAGCCATCTTTTAAAAAATTAAAAAAACACACAGATTGGCAAGAATATGGCGGAGCACCCCTTCTTGGAGTTAATGGCTGCGTGATCATAAGTCATGGAAAAAGCGATTCTAGAGCTATTAAAAATGCAATTTTTCAAGCTATAAATTTTAGCCAATCTCATATCAATGAACTTATAGAAAATGAACTTGGGAAATACAATGCTTAAAGCCGGTCTTAAAAGTATAGCTTCTTATATTCCAGAAAAAATTTTAAGCAATGCTGATCTTGAAAAAATGGTAGATACCACCGATGAATGGATCACTAGACGCACAGGTATTAAAGAAAGGCGCATTGCTAGTGAAAATGAAAATACTAGCGATTTGGGCACAAAAGCTGCATTAAAAGCCATAGAAAGAGCAAATTTAAAACCTGAAGATATTGATGCTATTCTTGTAGCCACTTTAAGTCCTGATTATTTTACTATGCCTTCAACCGCTTGTAAAATTGCTTCAAATTTAGGACTTGTAAATATTAGCGCTTTTGATATTTCAGCAGCTTGTTCTGGTTTTATCTATTTGCTTGAACAAGCTAAAGCCTTAGTAGAAAGTGGTTTGAAAAAAAATGTTTTAATCATAGGAGCTGAAAAAACAAGTTCAATTATGGATTACAATGACAGAAGTATTTGCATACTCTTTGGAGACGGTGCAGGTGCTGGAGTTGTAAGTTTGGATAATGAAAATCATATCCTTGATGTACATACTGCAAGCAATGGTAATTATGGAGATCTTTTAATGACTCAAAGATCGCAAAAATCAAGCCTATGTCAAACACTTTCTATGCAAATGAAAGGCAATGAAGTTTTTAAAATAGCAGTAAACACGCTTAGTAATGATGTTGTAGAAATTTTAACCAAAAATAACATTTTAGCACAAGAAATTGATCTTTTTATTCCTCATCAAGCTAATCTACGCATCATTAAAGCCGTCCAAGAAAAACTCAATCTAAGCGATGAAAAATGTGTGATCACTGTACAAAAATATGGCAATACTTCAGCTGCTTCTATACCTATGGCAATGAATGATGCCTATGAAGAAGGTCGGCTTAAAAAAGGGGATCTGATCTTGCTAGATGCTTTTGGCGGTGGTTTTACTTGGGGATCTGCACTTTTAAAATTTGGAGGAGAGAATTTTTAATTCTCTCTTAGCTTTCCAAAAGCTTGAATTTCTACCAAATAACCCTCTGCTAAAGCACTTCCTACACAAGCTCTAACAGGTTTAGGATAATTTTTAATCCAAGCATCATAAATTTCATTCATTGCATCAAAATCTTGCATATTATCTAACCAGATTTGAATTTGAATCAAATCTCCTTTGTTTGCGCCTATTTTTTCAAACAAAGCATCAAGTTCTGCAAGCACTTCTTTAGTTTGTTTTTTAATATCTCCGCTAGGTTCAAAAGCCACTTGTCCTGCAGTCTTAAAATATTTATCAAAAACAATAATTTGCGACATTCTATCGCACTCATCAAAACGCTTTATCATGCATATTTTCCTTGAAATTCTTTCATAAATTCACACAAGGTTTTTACCTGATCCAAATTAAGCGCATTATAAATACTTGCACGAATTCCTCCTAAAATTCTATGTCCTTTAAGTCCTATCATTCCAGCTTCTTCGGCTTCCTTTACAAAAAGAGACTCTAAATCTTTATTTTTAGCAATATTAAAACTCACATTCATTAAAGATCTATCCTTTTTATCTGCATGTCCTTTATAAAATCCATTACTTAAATCAATACACTCATAAAGCATAGCAGCTTTTTGAGAATTTTTCTCATGTACTTTATCAAGTCCGCCTTGATTTAAAAGCCAATCCATTTCAAGATTAAACATATAAATAGCAAAGGTTGGAGGCGTGTTAAACAAGGACTGATTCTCAGCATGAGTCAAATAATTTAACATGCTAGGAATTTGTTTATTTTTAGATCTTTCTAACATATCTTTACGGATAAAAATACAACTTAAACCCGAAATTCCAGCATTTTTTTGCACTCCGCCATAAAAAAGAGCAATATTTGAAAAATCTACTTTTCTAGAAAAAAAATCACTCGATGCATCCACAATCAAAGGAGTTTTAGTTTTAGGATAATTTTGATATTGAGTGCCGTAAATAGTATTGTTAGAACAAATATAAGCATAATCAGCATTATCGCTAAATTCCACTCTAGGAATATGATTAAAATTACTTTCCTCGCTACTTGCTACGGTTTTAACATTGACACCTAAAATTTGTGCTTCTTTAATCGCTTTTTTTGTCCAAACTCCTGTATTTGCATATTCACAAACCCCATTTAAAGCTAAATTCATAGGAATCATAGCAAATTGCAAACTTGCTCCACCTTGTAAAAATAATACTTCATAATCATCATTTAACCCGTAAAGTTTTTTAGCTTTCTCTTGTGCTCCAAAATGCACTTCTTCAAATACTTTTGTGCGGTGAGAAATTTCCATTATAGAATAACCCCTACCCTGATAATCACAGAGTTCTTTTTGAGCTTGCTCTAAAATTTCTAAAGGTAAAGTCGATGGCCCTGCACTGAAATTAATTTTTCTCATAATTTATCCTTATAAAATTTTTGCTTCTTTTTGAGAAGTTTGAGAACTTAAAATAACGATATCATCACTCTTAAGATCTTCTAAATTTGCTATTTTACCATTTTTTCTGATACAAATAAACTTTTTGCTTTTATTAAAAAAATTCTCATGTTGCAAATAGGCATTTTGCAATTTATCTAATTTTAATTCATTATAACGCATTTGATTTGCCAGTAGATGATTTAATTGCTTTTCTATATTATGGCTTTGTTTTATTTTTTCATCTATTATTTTTGGCAAAGAATTAAATTTGAAAAATTTGCTTAAATTTAAAAGCAAATTTTCATAATTTTGTATTTTATGATTCCAAAGTTGCATTAATTTTTCTTCCATTAAATCCAAACTTTGCTCTATATCCAGCTTAGAATAAAACAAAGTATCTATAGCAGCTGAGGGCGTTGGAGCTCTAAAATCTGCAACAAAATCACTAATAACATAATCAATCTCATGTCCTATGGCTGAAATAATAGGAGTTTTTGCTTTAAAAATCTCTCTTGCTAAATTTTCATCATTAAAACAAAAAAGATCTTCCCTGCTTCCTCCACCACGTGCTATAATAAGAACATCTAAATCCATATCATCGGCTTTTTTTAAAGCTTGTATAAGAGAAAAAGGAGCATTATTTCCTTGAGTTAAAGCATCAAAAATATAAATTTTTGCCAAAAAATATTCTTTGTGATGAATAAGTTTTAGCATATCTTGCAAAGCAGCAGAAGTTTTTGAAGTGATAATGCCTACTTTTTTAGGAAATTTTGGCAAAGATTTTTTAAAGCGTGGATCAAAAAGTCCTTCTTTTTGCAAACGCTCTTTTAAAGCCAAAAACTGTGCTTCCAAATCCCCAAAACCTGCTTTTTTCATACTAGTAGCGATAAATTGATAACGACCGCTTTCAGGATATAAACTCACACTTCCACAAAGCTCTAAAAAATCCCCCACCGCTGGTTTAAACGCGACTTTTAAATTAGCTGCTTTAAACATAGCACAAGCAATGCTTGATCTTTCATCTTTTAAATCAAAATACCAATGCCCTGAACCATGTAAAGTAATTTTTGAAATTTCTCCACTTAAAACTATATCATCAAAATGTGTTTCTAATAAAGCCTTTGCCTTAAGATTTAATTCTGTTGGTGTCATAGTTTTTTTGCTATAAACATTGAACTCACGCCAAAGCTAAAACTTTTATAATCAAGCATTTCAAAACCAGCATTTTTAAGTTCCAAGATGAACTCTTCCTTACTTAAAAATCCCTCAATAGAGTTTGGTAAATACTCATAAGCACTTTTATTTTTACTGATTATCCCACCTATACTTGGTAAAATATTTTTAAGATAAAAATCTCTACAAGCTGCTATAAATCCACCCTTTTCTCTTTTTGTAAATTCCAAAACTACCAAAATACCATCTTTTTGAAGTACTCTAGCAAATTCACTTAAGGCTTTTTGTCTTTCTACAACATTGCGAATGCCATAACTAATGCTTAAAATATCTAAACTTTGACTTTCTAAAGGTAAATTTTGCGCCCCTGCTTCTATAAATTCGACATTTGGAAATTTTTCTTTTGCAACATTTAGCATGCCACTACTTGGATCAATACCTTTAATATTTAAAATATTTTTTTCCATTTTTAAAGCACTCTCTTGCCAAATCTCTATCATATCCCCTGTGCCACAGGCAATATCAGCGATTTTTAAATCTTTTTTTAAATACAAACTCATCACTCTTTGACAAGCTTTTTTGCGCCACGCTACATCAGCTCCAAAGCTTAAAATTCTATTTGCCTTATCATAAGTAGGTGCAATTTGATTAAACATTTCTATAATTTTTTCTTGTTTTTGCATTTTTATCCTTTGTAAATTTTCAAATTTTTACTTGATTTTTTAAGCAATTTGCAAAATTTATTTTTATTATTGATTATTTTCGAAAAAATATTTTTATCCCTATCTTTGCAATATTTTTCATAAAGTTTGTTTAAATTTTTTATCTCTAAAAAACGATAAAAATATTCTAAAAATATTGCCAATTCAAAAAAACTATTTTCAAAAAGCTCTAAATCAAAATTTTTTAGTATATTTTTTCTAAATAAAATAATTTTTTTTCTAAGTTCTAACGCAACAAGTTGTTTAAAAAACCTATCTTTGCAATCGCCTTCATAAAAAGAATTTTCCTTTATGAAAAAATCAAAATCATTAAACAAATCTTGGATTTTTTCATCGCTTAAAAATAGCAATAAATCTTGATTTGAATTTTCACTTGCTAAAATATCTTGAGTTTTTTTCGTTATATCTTTAAACTTTAAAGCCAAAATATTACTCAAATTTTTATCTAAAATAGTATTCATGCTTGATAAAACTATATACAAGCTTCTTGAATAAAATAAAAATTCGCATAAACTTTGCTTATCTTTTCTCTCTAAAGATAAAGTCCAATAAAATTTTAATTTTTTAAATAAATAAAATAAAAAAATTCTAAATCCATCATAAGCATTAATATAATTTGGAAAATCCAAGCTAAAATTCTGATTTTTTTCTATAATTTTAAAACATTTCTCTATATCAAAATTTTGATATTCAAAACCATATAAAACAATATGTTTAGAATTTAAATCATGATGTAATTCTTTTTGAATTTTAAAATCTTTAGGAATTTTAAATTCATTGGAACTATCCAAAGTTGGAAAAAATATTTTTAAAATACAAATTTTAGGCTCTTCATAAATATCAATATAACTTTTTAAAGAGCAAAATTTAAATTCGAAGCGTTCTTTTTTAATACTCTTTCCTATAATCTTTTTTCGAGCTTTTTCAAATTTTTTTTTAGAAATTTTCTCTTCTTGATTCTGTTCTAAAATTGAATTATTAAATTTTGTAATTTTATAAAATTCATTGCAAAAACTTTGAAATTTAACACTATGATTTGAAGTTATTTGAGTATAAAAAGTTTCAAATTTAGAATTTCGAAAAGGTATATTATCTTTTTTTAAATTCTCTAAAAGAGTGCAATCAGATAGTAAAAAGTTTTTTTGAATTTCATAAACCATTAAAATAACCCTTAAAATATATGGGTTATTTTAACCTTATTTTGCTTAATGACACTTTTTGCAACTATCAACATAAGCACAAACAGACAGATGATTGACGAGATTGCCTATCTTTTTTTCTAAATGCTCTTGATATTCATAAAGCTTAGCATCTTTAAAACTTAAATCCTCTATACCACCACATTTGGTGCAAACAACATGAATATGTTCTTCTTCATAAATATCGTAACAAGTTTTTTGATTTAAAACATTGATTTCAACAACTAAACCTTGTTCTTGTAAAGTATTAAGATTTTTATAAACCGTCGCTAAAGAGATTGAAGGGTATTCTTTTTTAATTTCTGTATATAATTCATCAATATTAGGATGCTCATGTCTTTTTAAAATTTTTAAAACACATAGTCTTTGCGGAGTAGCTTTTAACTCATGTTTTTTAAGCATTTGTAGTAATTCCATTTTATTTATTCCTTGCTTTTTTAAGTAAAAATAATAATAAAATTTTTATTAAAAGAAGTTTATATTAAATAATATTTTTTATTATTTAATGATAAAATTTTAAAACTTTTGTCAACAAACTATTGACATCTTTTTCTAGATTTTTTTCCACCTCACTTGTTTTTCCATGTTCAATAAATTTGTCTTCATATTCAAAGCTAACAACTTTTACATGCAAATCATATTTTTGTAAAAAATTATTAATTAAACTTTCTATACCGCCAATTTTAACATTTTCACTAAAAATAAACCAAATTTTACTTTTTTTAGCAAGCTCACACAAAAGCTCTTCATCTAAAGGTTTAGCAAAAATTAAATCAATCAAATTAGCATTATTATTCATTTCTTGCAAGGCTCTTAAGACTTGCCACGCTTTTGCCACACCTTGTCCATAACCTAAAAAAGCAATTTCACTATTATTTTTTACAAGCCATTGTGCCTTACCAAGTTTTATCTCACAAGGATTAAATTCTTTATCCAAAATAAAACTCCCTCTAGGATAACGAAAAGCAATAGGTCCTTGATGTAAATAAGCATACTCCATTATATTTTGCATCATTTGTTCATCTCTTGGGGCTAAAAGAGTGAAATTTGGCAAAGGAGCTAAAAAACTAAGATCAAAAACACCTTGATGCGTCTCCCCATCTTCGCCTACTATCCCTGCTCTATCCATAGCAAAAACCACATTTAAATTCATAATCGCACAATCATGGATCACTTGATCATAAGCACGCTGCAAAAAGGTGCTATATATTGTAATAAAAGGTTTAAATCCTTCTTTTGCCATAGCGGCCATAGAAGTTACTGCATGCTGTTCTGCAATAGCCACATCCCAAAAACGATTTGGATATTTTTCTATAAGCTTATCAAGACCTGTTCCACTTGGCATAGCCGCCGTAACCCCAACAATATTTTCATATTTTGAGGCTAAATCAAGCAAATTCTTAGAAAAAATTTCAGTAGCAGATTTTTTAGTATCACTTTTTTTAACACTCTCTCCACTATCTATATCAAAGGCTCCCACCCCGTGCCATTTAGCATGTTTTCCTTCAGCTAAAGCATAGCCTTTACCCTTTATGGTTTGAGCATGTATCACACAAGGCTTTTGCATAGCTTTTGCTTGTTTTAATGCAGAAATAATTTCACCTAAATTATGTCCATCAATAGGCCCTATATATTCAAGCCCTAATTCTTCAAACAAAAGCCCAGGAGTAATAAGTTTAAAACTCTCTTCAAAACGCTTAGCCATATAAGTAGCACTATCAGGCAATATATCCAACATTTTAGCAATACGCTTTTTAAAACTTTGATAAAACTGCGTTGCCATAGCCTGAGAAAGATACTTTGAAATTGCTCCAATTGGTTTTGAGATACTCATTTCATTATCATTTAAAAGTATTACGCAAGGAAATTTAGAATCACCCAATTCATTTAAAGCCTCATAGGCCATACCCGCACTTAAAGCACCATCTCCAATCAAAGCAACAGGAATACGCTTTTCACCCTTTAAAGCAATGGCCTTACAAGCACCTACTGCCAAAGAAATAGAGGTGCTAGAATGCCCTGCTACAAAATAATCTCCCTCGCTAGGTTTTGTATAACCACTTAGACCATTGATTTGTCTTAAAGTATCAAATATTTCTTCTTTTCCGCTTAAAAGCTTGTGTGTATAAGACTGATGCGACACATCAAAAATAAAAGGATCTTTTTTTGCATCAAAAACCAAATGCATTGCTATACTAAGTTCTACAGCACCCAAATTTGAACTTAAATGCCCACCATTTTTACTCACAACTTGTATGATTTTTTCACGCATAGATACTGCTAAATTTTCTAATTCTTTTAAACTTAGCTTTTCTAACTCTTCTTGAGTATGGGCAAATTTTTTACTCATTATTCACCATTTTTTTAATTTTAGTTAGACGAGAGTTAAGATTGGATTCTATATTGCCTGCGTCACTTATAATAACAACACTTCCTTTGCTAATTGCATCATCAAGACTTATTTTAATATGAGCATTCTGATCAAATTGCTCTTTTAAATACTCATAATCCTCTGCATTAACCTTAAGCTCAATTGCACTAGCACCCTTAAGCTCGCCGATTAAATCTTTGGCCAAAGCATAAGCTATCTTACTTGAATTTAGTTCAAGCTCTTTTAAGATTACTTCTTTAGCGATATCTATAGCAGTATCTGCTAATTCTTTCTCATTTTTTTCTATGAAATTTTCAAGATTTTCGCAAGCATTATCGAGTTTGGCTATACTTTTTAAATACTTATCTTTAAAATCACTCAATTCCTTTTGAAATTCTTCTTTTGCTTTCTCATAACCTTCTTTGGCAAATTTTTCTTTAGCATTTTCAAGTTCTGAATTTAAGCGGTTATTAAATTCATTCTCTTGGCTTTCTATTTGCATTTGAAGTTTAATAATATTGCTTGACATTTCATCTGTTTTTTTAAGCAAATCTTCAACAAAGCTTGGTTGAAATGTTGGAATTTGAGTTTCCATAACAGCTTGCGTAGGGGCAATGGCTTGATTTTCTTCGACTGGTTTTTCATCATTTAAAGATATATTAGCATTTTCTTCATCTGGAGTTTGAGTATGTTTTTTTTCACCTGTATGATTATCAAATTCTGAAATAACTTTAAAACGATATCCTTCAACAACATGCTGATCAGAAGCCCCACCAGAAATTACATTGCTACGATTAACCATCTCTCACCTACTCTATCATTTCATCCGCATCGCCTGTTTGAACAAGACCTTGTTCTGCAAGTTTTTGCACCACTTCAACAACCTTTCTTTGCGCATCTTCAACATCTTTAACACGCACAGCACCCAAAAAACCCATTTCTTCAAGAAAAGCTTCGCTTGCACGCGTAGACATATTGGCTAAGAATTTTTGCTTTAACTCTTCACTTGCACCTTTTAAACCTATCATTAAATCACGCTTATCGGCTACTTTTAAAATTTCTCTTATAGCTTGAGTGCTAAGTTTTTGTATATCATCGAAAGTAAACATAAGCTCTTTAATAGTCTCTGCTAAGCGTTCATCACTTTGTTCAATATAAGTAATGGTTGATTTGCTTGCTTTTTGACCCAAACGATTAAGCACTTCTGCTACCGCTCTTGGGCCGCCCACTTCAACCTTATAAGAGGTAAGACTTTCAAGCTTGCTTTCTAACACTGCAGAAACTCTTTTAATAATACTTGGAGAAATATCGCCAAGATTTGCCATTCTTATAACCACCTCAGCCCTTAATTCATCACTAAAATACTCTAAAGTTTCTGCCGCATGAATAGAATCCATGTGTGCCAAAATAAGAGCGATGGTTTGTGGGTGCTCTTTGGTAATAAAGTCTGCAAGTTGCTGTGGTTTAATTTGTGCCAAATAAGCAAAATTTTGATTATTCTCCATACTTTTAGTAAGTTTTTCAAGAATTTTATTTGCAATCTCTGGCCCAAAAGTACGAAAAAGTATTTCTTTAGCATATTCCAAACCACCACTTTTAATATATTGATTTGATTGAAGCAGAGTGTAAAATTCTTCTAAAACCGCAGTAGCTACAGATCTATCAACATTTTTAGCCATAGCAATATAACGTGAAATTTCTGTAATTACATCAATTTCCATATGTGAAAACACAGAAGTTGTTGCATCTTCGCCAAGTTGTATAAGAAATATCGCTACCTTCTCAGGCATCGATAAATCATCATAGACCATTTTTTGTTCTTCACTTAGCTTTATCATCACATATCCTTTTCGCCAAATTCGCTATCATTTTGAATTAAGTTTTGCAAAAGTGCAGCAATTTCCTCACTTTTATCACTTACCAAACCACGCAATTTTTCAAGTAAAACCTCATACTGGATAGAATCTTCATTGAAGTTATCCCCAAAACCAAGTTGTTCTTCAACTTTCTTCCTTGCTGCATTCATTTTTTCCAAAGTATCTTCAACATCATCTAAAACAGCATTTGGACCTTGCTGCATTTCTTCTTGCGCTGCGACATCTTCAAGCATTTTTTGAGTAAATGGAGCAATGACTTTTTTGTAAAAAATAAAAAGTAAAATCGCTGCAATAAAATACTTAACCGGCGGAATAAATGGCTCAACAAAACGATTGTAAAAAGTTTTAACTTTACTCTCAACTCTAATCGACTCACGATGAAATGGCAAATTTTGCACTACAACACTATCACCTCTAGTAGCGCTAAAATTAATAGTATTTTTAACTATACTCTCAACACTTGCAAGCTCTTCTTTAGTCAATGGGACATATTCACTTTTCACATCCCCATTTTCATCAACCACATCTTGATATTTTCCATCTATAGTAACAGCTGCTGAAGTGCGTAAAACTGTTGCAAATTGTTTTTTGGTATTTGTGATAGTTTTAGAAAGTTCATTATTTGTAGTAACTTGATTTTTTTTATAAGTGTCAATTTGACCTTTATTGTCAAGTCCTTCAACAGGACCTATATTAGAAACAGCACCTGGAACACCCTGAATTTCTGGATCTTTTCTACCTGTTCTTTCTTCGTTTAAAGTCTGCTCACTACGCACTATAGGATTTGGATCATAAATTTCACTTTGAGATTCTTGCTTGGAAAAATCAAAATCTATATTTACACTCACTTTTACTTTATCCATACCACCTGCAAAAGGAGCTAAATTTTCTATAATCTTATCTTCTAAAGCTTTTTCTTGATCACTTTTAAATTTAATTTGCGCACGAACTAAGTCATCTTCATATGCTTCTTGCTCATCTAAAGGCACACCACTTTGATCACTAATCTTAACATTTTCTTTAGTAAGTTTTGGAACTGCCGCTGAAACAATATTTTTTATACCATCAATTTGTTTTCTAGTAAGCTTTAAGCCTTCGCGAACATTAACAACAACTGAAGCTGTAGGCGGAATTTGCCTTTCAGTAAAAACACTATCTTTAGGAAATGCTATGTGTACAACAGCGCTACGAATAGGTTCTAAAGTCTCAATAGTTCTTGCAAGTTCGCCTTCTATGGCTCTTTGGTATTTTACCTTTTGCTCTTCATTTGTAGCTCCAAAAGCTTGAGTATCAAAAGCTTCAAAACCCACGCGACTATCTTTTATAAGACCTTCGCTTGCAATAAACATTCTTTGACGATAAACCTGATCTTGTGGAACTAAAATTTTATTTTCACTTTCTAATTTATAGGGAATATTATTTTGTTCAAGTTTAGCTACAATTGCAGCAGAAGAACTTGGGCTTACATTTTCAACTAAAACTGCATATCCATTATTTGCATTACTACCACTTCCACGAAATAAAGCTAAAAAAACCAAAAACCCAACCACTACTACAATAGATGCAGCAATCACTATACGCTGCTTGCGAGTTAAATTTTGATAAAGTTGCCCAATTTGATGAAGCATATTTTTAAAATCCATTAATTCTCATCCCTTAGTTTAGCGAATTTTGCATATTTTTATTTGATTTATCTATCTTAAAATCTTATCAAATTCTGTAAAAAATTTTTCATTTTCATAAGATGTTCCTATAGTAATGCGTATAGCATTTAAACCATAGCTTTTTAAATTTCTTATTATTATACCCTTTTTAAGCAATTTTTCAGACAAATCTGTACTATTTTTTTCATCAAAAAAATAAGTGATGAAATTTGTATAACTATCAATGATTTTAATATCATATTTTTTAGCAAATTCTTTATAAAGCTCCATTTGAGAAAAATTATTCTCTAAAGTTTTTTTAGTAAATTCATCATCATCTATTGCTGCAACTGCTGCTTTTAAAGCAAGATTACTCACATTAAAAGGTGCACGAAGCTTGTAAAATGCACTAATAATATTAGCATTAGCTATACCATAACCAATGCGTAAGCCTCCTAATCCATAAAGTTTAGAAAAAGTTCCTAAATAAAGTACATTGTCAAATTCTTTAATCAATTCACAAGGTTTTAAATGTTTTTTGCTATCTTTAAAACTTGCAAATTCATTATAAGCTGCATCAATCACAACTAAACAATCCTCATCTACACCTTTAATAAACTTGGTCACTTCACTTGCATCCAAACACTCGCCTAAAGGATTGTTTGGTAAGCATAAGAAAATGAGTTTAATTTCATCTTTGTGTGCTTCATAAAGCTTTTTAAACTCATTTAAATCATGAGTAATGCTTTGAGTTTTATAGCACTTTGCACCGCATTGTTTGGCATAAATTTCATACATAGCAAAGGTAACTCCAGCTTGCAAAAAAGCATTTTTAGAATTTAACTTAGCATGTATAGCAAATTCAATCACTTGATCACTACCTGCACCAATGATAATATTTTCATTTTGAACTTTATATTTTTGAGCCAATGTGCTTTTAAGTTCTATCATACTATCATCAGGGTAAAGATGAGCTTTGTTTGCATTTTGTCTTAAACATTCTATGGCTTTTGGTGGTGTACCAAAAGGATTTTCATTACTTGCTAATTTCATCACTTCTTTAACGCCATATTCTTTAGCAATAACTTCTATATCTTTGCCAGGTTCATAATTGCTTAAATGATTTAAAAATTCATTAAATTTCATCTTTTTCTCCTGATAAATAAGATCCAAGCCAAACAATCTCTTGTATATCTTTTAAGGCTTTTTTTACATTTTCATCATCAATATGCCCTTCAAAATCTATATAAAAACTGTGTAAAAATTCTTTTGATTTTACAGGACGAGATTCAAGCTTAGTAAGATTAATATTTTCTTTTTTAAACTGCTCTAATAAAAAGCTAAGCCCCCCAGGTTTATGTGCTGTGTGTGCTAAAATAGAAGTTTTACAATTTGGCATTTTAGGATTTTTAATATCGCTTAAAATTAAAAATCTTGTTTTATTGGCTGCATTATCTTCTATTTTATCAAAAAGTACGGGCACATTATAAAGTTTAGCCGCTATTTTAGAACAAATTGCTGCTGCATATTTATCTTGCGAAGCTAGGTAAGCTGCATTAGCTGTAGATTTTGAAGGAACAAATTCTATAGCACTAAGTTCATGACTTTCTAAAAATTTACGACATTGATTATAACCTTGCGGATGCGAATAAATGCGTTTGATTTCTTTTAAATTTTCATTAATTCCTACAAAAGAATGATGAATATCCATATAAATTTCGCCAAAAATTTTAAGCTCATTATACTTACCTAGACAATCTAAAGTAATGCCCACTGCACCTTCGGTATTATTTTCTATAGGTACAACACCGTATTTTGCTTCTTTGTTACTTAACTCTTTAAAAACATCTTCGATATTGGCCAAGGCTATATAACGACTCATCGCACCAAAACGACTTCTTGCTGCTTGATGCGTATAAGTTCCTTCAGGCCCTAAATAAGCTACAATTTGAGGCATTTCTAAATTTCTTGAAACTGCAAAAATTTCTTGATAAATTGCCTCTATGGCATTTTGATCTAAAAGTCCTAAATTTGCATTTTTTAAACGATTGATAATGGCTCTTTCACGCTCAGGACGATAAATACTTCCCCCACTACTTTGTTTAAGCTCACCTATACTTTTAACATAAGTCATTCTTTCATTTAAAAGATCTAAAATTTTATCATCAACCGCATCGATTTTATTTCTAAATTCTTCTAAATTTGGCATTTTAGATCCTTTAAAAACTCAAAAACACTAGGGTAAACTCCATCAAGCAAATCCGTATCAAGCCCTTTTGTGTCGCTTATCTTGCCGCTTAAAACTAGCAAGGTTTTCATGCCAAGTTCTTTTGCCTTAAGCAAGTCACCCCTAAAATCATCACTAATGATTTTAATATCTTCAAAATCGATTTTTGAATTTTGTCTTCTTATCAAATTTAAAGCTTCTTTATAAAAAACAATGCTAGGCTTACCCACAACCTCGTATTCAAAATCAATAGCATTTTTAAGCATAGCCATAATGCTACCTACACCAGGATAAGGCCTACCATCTTTTTTATAAATACTAGTTTCGTGCATAGCTATAAATCTAACTTCTCTTTTAGCCAATTCTATCATAGTGGCAAAATCTTTAAATTTAAAATCATCATAACTAGCCACAAGCACAGCACTAGGATTTACAAAATCGAGCTCAAAACCAAGATTTTCAAGACTTTTTACAAACTCATCTGCACCAAAAGCCGCAACTTTACAAGGTCTTAAAAGGTGTTTTAAAACGCTGAAAGGATCAATATAAGCATTTTCTTTTATAGCCAATCCTTTTTGCTGTAATTTTTCTAAAAAATCAAGTTTTTTTGTATTGTTAGTAATGATAAGATAAGGAAGATTTTTTGCATTTAAAAAATCAATCAATTCTTTAGCACCATGGATTAAAGATTTATCATGATCAGAAATTAAAGTCCCTTGAACATCTAAAAAAAACATTTTAAGCCTTTAAAAATTTCTCTTCTAAAGCGATTTGATCTTCAAAATTTTCTCTTTGACGGATCAATCTTACCTGTCCTTCTTCAAGGGCTAATTCGCAAGCTTTATTACGAGTATTGTAATTACTACTCATACTAAAACCATAAGCTCCAGTATTTTTAATAACCATTATATCGCCGCTTTGAGTGCTAGGTAAAGACCTTGCTTTAGCAAAAAAGTCTCCACTCTCACAAATTCCACCTACAACATCACATAAACTCTCTTGAGCTTGATTATAAGGTAAGATTATTTCATGATAAGCCTCGTATAAACTTGGGCGTATAAGATCATTCATCGCTCCATCTACTACAACAAAACGCTTGGTTTTATTTTGTTTTTCATAAAGCACTGAACAAACAAATTCTCCACTTTTAGCAACTAAATACCTTCCAGGCTCCATTCCTATGGTTAAATCAAGCCCATGAAGTTGTGCTAATATACCTTGTGCATAATTATAAAGATCAGGTTCACACTCATCTTTTTCATAAGCTACACCCAAACCACCGCCTATATCAAAAAATTTAAGGTCGATTTGCAAGGCTTTTAACTCTCTTACAAGTTTTGCAACAATGCCTGCTGCTTCATGAATGGGAGAAATATCTAAAAGTTGCGAACCTATATGAAAATGCACTCCAACGGGCTCTAAAAAAGATGAATTTTTTGCATAAAGATACATTTTTCTTGCTATATCAATTTCAACACCAAATTTATTTTCATTTAATCCTGTAGAAATATAAGGGTGAGTTTTTGCATCAACATTTGGATTAACACGGATACTGATTCTTGCCTTTAGATTAAGTTCTTTAGCCACACTTTCTAAAAGCATCATTTCAGCTTCGCTTTCAAGGTTAATATATAAAATATCATATTCTAAAGCTTGTCTTAACTCTTCTTTGGTTTTTCCTACTCCACTAAAAATAATCTTATAAGCTTTTGCTCCTGCTTTTAAGGCACGCTTTACCTCGCCTATACTTACACAATCAAATCCACTATCTAAATTTGCGAGCATTTGCAACAAACTTAAATTTGAATTGGCTTTTACAGCGTAAAAAATTTGAGATTTTCTAGCCTTAAAAGCCTCTTTGAGATTTAAAAAACGCTCTTTTATGAAATCAAAATTGTAAATATAAAAAGGAGTATTAAATTCTTGCTTTAATTGTTTATAATCCATATTTAACCTTTAATTTTTATAATTTTACTACACAAAGTTTAATTTATCGATGCTTATAATACATATAAGCACTTAAACAACCCAAAATTATAATAGGCACTACAATGCCAATTTCACTTGCAATCACACTATTTTCGCTTAATCTAGTAAGCAAAAACAAGACTCCCCAAATCATCAAAGTCACTACAAAAGCTATAAAAGTTACAAAAGCAAGATTAAAAAATCTTGCTATTACAGGAAAAAAATAATACATAATAAGCATTAAAAATGGTGCAAAAAAAGGAGTAAAAACAAATTTATAAAGATTGATTTTAAGAGCATCTGTATTGACATTTTGCGCCTTAAAAAGCTCAAAACTTTCAAGTGCGTCAGATATTGAATAATCACTATTACTAGCAACCCCTTCTATAATCTTTGGTTTAAAACCCTCAAGTGATTTAAGCTCGAAGAAATCTTGTATCTTTAAACCATCATTAGCAAGTTCATAATTTTTAGGTAATAATGTAATATTACCATCTCGCAAAATCCAACTTTCACCCTCAAAATGGGCATTTTTAGCACTTACAAAAGAGCTTAAATTTAAATCATTGATATTAAAAATTTTTATATTTTGAGCACTATTTTGTCCATTGTTTATCTTTGAAATATAAACAAAATTATTGTTAAATTTCAAAAACACTTCTCCACTTTGATTCATAATAGTGCCATTTTTTAAAATATTTCTCTTATAATCATTTGCATAAGCAAAAGAAGTAAAATTCAATCCTATATAAATACAACAAAAAAATAAAGCCCATAAAAAAGGAAATAAAATAACATAATTTCTGCTCAGTCCTAACGCATAAAGACTTACAAATTCATTTGCTCTGATCATAGAAATCAAAGAAACTACCAAAGCAAAAATCAAAGAAATGGGTAATACATAAGGCACTGCCGAGAAAGATAAAAACATAACATAAAGCAAATCAAGATTTGCGGCTTTTGGTAGATCTTTAAAATTTAAGAGCAAATCAATACCGCAATAAAAACCAAGCAAAGAAAAAAATATAATAAAAAAAATTTTTAAATAAATCCCTGAAATAAAACGAAAAAATATCCACATCTTAAGCCTTTAGGCTGTATTTGGATGATATAGCAGACAAATCATCATTTTCAATAAGCTCAAGCAAAGCTTTTTTTGTATGCTCTAAAACTTTGCTTAAAGTTATTTCTTCTTCGGATTTAAATTTACCTAAAACATGGGAAATCACATTTTCACCCTTTCCCACTCCTATACGCACTCTTTCATAATCATTTCCACATAAAGTATCTATGCTTTTAAGCCCATTATGTCCACCACTTGAACCGCCTTTTTTAAAGCGCAAGGCTCCTAAATTTATATCTATATCATCATGGATAACTATCATTCTTTCGCATTTATAAAAATCATTCACTGCTTTTACACTAAGTCCTGAATTATTCATATAAGTGCTAGGTTTAAGAAGAATTAAAGAAGAACCTATTTTAAAAAGTTCTCCTTTAAATTTAGAGTTTGTAAGATTTGTAAAATTGCTTTCTTTTAAAAGCAAGTCAATTAGCATAAAACCGACATTATGACGGGTATTTTCATACTCTACGCCTATATTGCCAAGCCCTACGACTAAAATCATCTAGCTTTTTCTACACCTACAACCGCTACTCTATCAGCATCAATCATAGTTACTCCCGCAGGAACTACAATATCACGAACTAGTAAAGCATCACCCACATCAAGTTTACTTACATCAAGTTCGAAGAAATTTGGTAAATTTTCAGCTGCACATTTTACTTTTAATCTTCTTTTTGATTGGATTAAAACACCTTTATTTTTAAGACCTATAGCTGTTCCTGTGATTTTAACTGGAACCATGTATTTAGAAATCACACCTTTTTGCGCAACTTTTAAATCCACATGTTTAAGTTCTGCAGTTACAGGATCTTTTTGATAATCCACAACTACAACACTTAAAGTTTGAGAACCTACTTTTACATCAAAAATTAAAGTAGTTTTTTTACGAACTTCCTTAATAAACTCATTTACTTTAAAAGCGGCATTGATGTTTTCTAATCCTTTTCCATAGATGTTTGCGATTAGATAACCATCTCTTTTTAAAGCTTTAGCAGCTTTTCTACCGATACTCTCTCTAACGATACCTTCTAACATCTTTTGTCCTTTCTTAAAAATGAGCTTTGATTATATCTAATTTTGGCTTATGGAAAAGTAAATTTATAGCTTCTTTTAATTTCTTTAAGATATAATTTGTTTTATAAATTATGTTAATTTAAGGCTTCATGTGAATGAAAAATTCAATATCAATATAGCTTGGTTTTTAATAATCTTAGGCGGGATTATAGAATGTTTTTGGGTAAGTGGACTTAAGTATTCTACAGAAATTTGGCACTATATTTTAACAGCCATTGGGGTTTGTATTTCTTTTACTTGTTTTTTAAAAGCTTGTGAAAGACTTGAAGTAAGCATTGCTTATAGTGTTTTTGTAGGCATTGGCACTATAGGAGTGGTTTTAAATGAAATGTTTATTTTTAATGAGGCTGTTTCTATAGTTAAACTTGTGCTTATAGCGATTTTACTTTTAAGCATTATAGCCCTTAAATGGGTAAGCAAGGAAGCTTAAACATGGAATGGTTTTATTTGTTTTTAGCTACTACTTGTGAAATTTTTGGCGTGGCGATCATGAAAGAACTTGTAAATACTAAAAATAAGCTTTATCTTTTGGCTTTGATAGTGTGCTTTGGGTTTTCTTTTACTTTTTTAAGCTTAAGTATGCAAAATATCGCTATGAGTGTTGCTTATGCTATATGGACAGGAGCTGGAACCGCTGGTGGGGCAATGATAGGAGTGCTTTTTTATAAAGAAAGTAAAAGTTTTTTAAAACTTTTTTTAATCGCTGTGATTATTGCTTGTACAGTGGGTTTAAAATTTCTTTCTTGAGGATTTTTTGTGCAAATTTATGTAAGTGGAATACATACTGATGTAGGAAAAACACATTTTAGCGCAGTTTTTTGTGCGAATTTTAACTATGATTATTTTAAACTCATTCAAGCAGGAACTCCAACAGATAGCGAGTTTATTGCAAAATTTAGCCCAAAAACAAAGATTTTTAAAGAAGGTATTTTTTTGCAAACTCCAGCTTCCCCTCATCTTGGAAAAATCAAAGAAAAGCTTGATTATAAAGCCTTAGATATCATTTTACCAAAAAGTGAGAACCTACTTATTGAGCTTGCGGGTGGGCTTTTTTCTCCTATGGATGAAAATTACACTATGATTGATTTTATGAATATTTTTAAACACCCTACGATTTTAGTAGCAAAATACTATCTTGGAAGCATTAATCATATTTTACTTAGCATTGAAGCTTTAAAGCAAAGAAATATCAATATTTTAGCCCTTGTGATGATGGGCAAAAAAGATACCTTTCAAGATGATTTTATAAAAAATTATGCAAAAATTCCCATAATTAATCTTGATTTTTTTGATGAAAATAGCATTTTAAATAAAGATTTTAAAGAGCAAATGCAAGAAATTTTGCAACTTAAAATTTCTTAAAAATTTGTTCTAAACTCTCTACTACATAAACGATTTGTTCTTTTGTGATGATGTAAGGAGGCATAAAATAAATCGTATTTGCTAAAGGTCTTAAAAGCAAACCTTTTTCTAAGGCTTTTTGAAATACAAAAAGTCCCACACGTTCGTATTTAGAGCTTAAAATATCAAAAGCACTGATCATTCCACAAGTTCTAAAATTTCCTAAAAAATCAAATTTTTTAAGTTTTAAAAATTCTTGCTGGATAAAGGCACTTAAAATTTGATTTTTTACTAAAATATTTTCATCCTCAAAGATATCTAAAACCGCATTTGCTGCGGCGCAAGCTAAGGTATTTCCCGTATAGCTATGAGAATGTAAAAAAGCCTTTTGGCTTTCATAAGTATCATAAAAAGCATTATAAATTTCATCTCTTGTAAGCACTACAGAAAGTGGCATAAATCCACCCGTGATCCCTTTTGAAAGGCAGATAAAATCGGGGCTTTGTTTGCATTGATGTAAGGCAAACAAAGTGCCTGTGCGTCCAAAACCTACCGCAATTTCATCAAAAATCACTTGCACTCCAAATTTATGGCAAAGCTTTATGGCCTCATCAATAAACCCTGCTTCATACATATGCATATTTCCTGCACATTGCACCAAGGGTTCAAGTATAAAAGCACAAATTTCACTTGCATTTTTTTCTAAAATATCTTTTAAAATTTCAAGCTCTTTAGTATAGTCTTTACCTTGTGGCACAGGCGTGCTTAAACACTCTAAAAGCAAAGCTTTGTAAGTATCTTTATAAAGCGCTACATCTCCTACACTTAAGGCTCCTAAGGTTTCGCCATGATAAGAATTGCTTAAAGATAAAAATTTACTTTTTTTCACTCCCTTATTTAAATGATAATGAAAACTCATCTTAAGTGCTACTTCAATAGCACTTGAGCCATTATCTGCATAAAAACATTTGTTAAAATTCCTGCCTACTTTTTCGCAAAGTCTTGCAGAAAGCTTGATGATGGGCTCATGTGTAAAGCCTGCTAAGATCACATGCTCTAGCTCATCAACTTGTTTTTTAATGGCATTTGTGATTTTTTCATTACAATGACCAAAAAGATTGACCCACCAAGAACTCACACAATCCATATAAGCCTTATCATCAAAATCATAAAGCCATACGCCTTTTGCTTTTTTTATAGGGATTAAAGGTAGGGTTTCGTGATCTTTCATTTGTGTACAAGGGTGCCAAATGTGTTTTAAATCGAGATTTTTTAAGATTTGATTTTGCATTATAACTTCTTTTTTAAAAATATTTTGGCAAAATAATACTTTAAATTTTTAAATTTACAGGAAAAAAATGAAGCTTGAAAAAATTTTGCAAGATCTAGAGCAAAATCACAATCTAAGAACTCTAACGCCTTTAAAACATGAAAATAAATTTGTTTATAAGCAAGATCAAAAACTTTTAAATTTAGCAGGAAATGATTATCTTTATTTGGCGTCTTCTAAAGAGTTAAAAGCTGAGTTTTTAAACACCCTAAAAGAACAAGATTTGTTTTTTTCAAGTTCGAGTTCAAGAAGTTTGAGTGGAAATTTTGAAATTTATGAAGAATTAGAAAGTTTTTTAAAGACTAAATTTAAAGATAAGGAAATTTTACATTTTAATAGTGGCTATCATTTAAATATCTCTTGCATAGCAGCACTTTCTAGCGTTTCTAAGACGCTTTTTTTAGCTGATAAATTTATTCATGCAAGTATGATTGATGGCTTAAGACTTGGTAGAGCTGATTTTTTTCGTTTTCACCATAAAGATATAAATCATTTAGAGAGTTTAATCCAAAAACATTATGAAAATTATGAAAATATCATCGTTTTAAGCGAAGCTTTATTTAGTATGGATGGAGATTTTAGCGATTTTAAAACTTTGTGTGAGCTTAAAAAACGTTATGATAAAATTAAGCTTTATATAGATGAAGCACACAGCGTGGGTTGTTTTGATAAAGAGGGTTTGGGGCTTATTAAAAAACTAGCCTTAGAAAATGAAGTGGATTTTTTGGTTTTTACCTTTGGAAAAGCCCTTGCTTCCATAGGTGCTTGTATGATATGTGATGAAAAATATAAAAAATTTTTCATCAACAAAGCTAGAGCTTTTATTTATTCTACAGCCTTGCCGCCTATTAATGTAGCTTGGACACAATTTATTTTTAAAAAAATACCTTGTTTTAAGAAAGAAAGAGAAAAATTAGAACTTTTAAGCACTTTTTTTAAAAGTAAATTGCAAGAAAAAAATCACACTGTTTTAGGCGATGCTTATATCATTTGCTTGCTTTTAGGTGAAAATAAAAAAGCCTTAGAAATTTCACAAAAACTCCAAAAAGCTGGATTTTTTGCTCCTGCGATCAAAGAACCTACTGTGCCAAAAAATACAGCTAGAATTCGTTTTTCTTTGCACGCAGGACTTAACACAGAAGAACTTGAAAGGATAATAGAGCTTTTATGAAATATGAATTTTTATGTAAAAATCCTGATTCAAAAAAACTTATAGTGGTATTTGGAGGGTTTGCTTCACATCCTAGTCATTTTTCGCATTTAAAAAGCAATAAAAATGTGATTTTATTTTATGATTATGAAAATTTTGATTTAAATTTTGATTTCAAAGCTTTTGATGAACTTTTTTTAATCGCTTTTTCTATGGGAGTTTGCGTAGCAAATAGACTTTTAAAAGAGCTTCATTTTAAACAAAAAATAGCCATAAATGGCACAAATTTAGGCATAGATAAATTAAAAGGAATTCATTCTACAATTTTTAAAAAAACCCTGCAAAATTTTAAATTAAAATATTTTAAAGAAGTTTTATTTGAAGAACGCAAAAGCTTAGCCAAAGATTTTATTTTTAAAGATGAAAAATCTTTGAAAATAGAGCTTGAAAAACTTTTTGACTTTGCTTTAACAAAACAAGAAGAAAATTTGCTTTGGGATAAGGTTTATTCAAGTAAAGAAGATGAAATTTTTCCACCAAATGCCTTGAAAAATAGTTTTAAAAATTTGATTTTTTTAGATGAACCGCATTTTGCTTTTTTTCATTTTAAAACTTGGGATGAGCTTTGAATTTTTTAAAAGCAAAAGATTATGAAAAACATGCAAAAGTGCAAGATTTTATGGGTTTAAAACTTTGTGAAATTTTAAAAGATTTAAAAATTTCACATTTTGAAAAAGTATTTGAATTTGGTTGTGGTAGGGGTGAATTTAGCAAAAAACTTCAAAATTTCATTACTTTTAATGAGTATTTAAAAAACGATATTTTAAACTTTAAAGAAAATTCTAATATTTTAATTTTTGATATGAATGAAATTGCAAAACAAGATTTAAGTAAAGAGAAATTTGATCTTATTGTTTCAAATGCAACTTTGCAATGGCTTGATTTAAAACGCATTATACCAAGTCTTAGAAATATGCTAAATCAAAATGGAATTTTACTTCTTTCTACTTTTGCAAAACAAAATTTAAAAGAAATCAAACAAAGTACGGGTTTTGGTTTAAATTATTTTAGCTTAAATGAATTAGAGCAAATTTTTAAAGTCTATTTTGATGAAGTAAAAATCACTCAAGAACTCATAGAATTAAGCTTTAATAATACTTTAGATGTTTTCAGGCATTTAAAATTAAGCGGGGTAAATTCTTTAGGATTTTATCCTTTAAATAAAAGTTTTTTAAAAGAATTTGAAGAAAAATTTCAAAACAAACTCACTTATCATCCTGTATTTATTTTATGCAAAAATGATATAAAATGAATTTTTTGTGTTATAATCCAAAAATTAAATTTTTACACAAGGAAAACTAAATGAAAAAGTTTATAGTATTTTTTGGGATTTTGTTTTTTGTTTCGTGTTTAAATGCACAAAATTTAAGTATTTTCGTGGCTTCTTCAGCTTCAAAGGCGATGAGTGAAGTTAAAGATGAGTTTTTAAAAACACATCCAAAAGATAAAATAGAATTGGTTTTTGGTGCTTCTGGAAAATATTATGAGCTTTTAAAACAAGGGAGAGAATTTGATCTCTTTTTTTCAGCAGATACTAAATATGCTAAGGCTATTTATGATGATAAAAATGCCTTAATAAAACCAAAAGTTTATGTTTTAGGAGTTTTGGCTTTGTATAGTTTGGATGAAAATTTACTCCAAGGAGGTGTTGAAAATTTAAAAGAAAAGGCAGGTAAAATCACGCATCTAAGCATAGCCAATCCTAAAGTAGCTCCTTATGGAGTAGCGGCTAAAGAAGTGCTTGAAAATTTGGATTTAAATGAGCTTTTTAAAGACAAAATCGTTTTAGGCGAAAATATCTCAGTACCTGTTTTACATGTAGATAGTAAAAATGTAGATATAGCTATAGTGGCTTATTCTTTAGTTTCTCCTATCAATCATCCTAAAGGTAAAACAAGTATTATTAATCCAAAGTATTTTAGCCCTTTAGAGCAAAGTTATGTCATTACAAAATATGCTAAGGATAAAAAATTAGCCTTTGAATTTAGTGAATTTATTAGTTCTTCAAAAGCAAAAGAGATTTTTAAAAAATACGGATTTAGCACACCATGAACCTTATAAAAGGACAAATTTGTGAACTTTTGAATCAAGAGGATATAGTTATTGTTAAAATACTTTCTAAAGAAGTGATTTTTAGTGTTTTAATGCTTGAATTAAAATCTTTAGAAAATTTAAAAATTGGTGCGAGTGTAGAACTTCTTTTTAAAGAGCATGAACTTTGTTTTAGCACAAGTAAAACTCTTTTAAGTGTTGAAAATTCTTTTTTAGCTAAAATTACAAAAATTAAAAAAGGCGAACTTTTGTATCAGGTATTTTTTGATTTTAAAGGTAATGAGCTTTCTAGTATTATCACTAAAGAAAAAGCTTTAGAACTTGAACTTTGTGAAAATCAAGAATGGTTTTGTTTTGTAAAAGCAAATGATATTGTATTAAGGAGTCATAGTGCTTGATCCAGCTTTTTTACAAACCCTTTATCTTACTTTTAAACTTGCTTTTATCACGACTTTTATTCTTTTTTTTATTGGTGTTTTTTTAGCTTATTTGTTAAGTTTTGTGCGTTTTCCTTTTAAAACAATTCTTCAAAGCTTTATTTCTCTGCCTTTAATCTTACCTCCTAGTGTTTTGGGATTTTATTTGCTTGTAACTTTTTCGGCTAATAGTTTTTTAGGGCAAGTTTTAAAAGAATATTTTAATCTTTCTTTAGTTTTTAGTTTTGAAGGTCTTGTTTTTGCTTCTTTGATTTTTTCTTTGCCTTTTATGGTAAATCCTTTACAAAGTGCCTTTTCATCGATTAATCCAAATTTGCTCGATGCTTCTTATAGTTTAGGTAAAAGTAAAATTTATACTCTTTTTAGAGTGATTTTACCTAATTCTAAAGCAGGAATTTTTAGTGCTTGTGCGATGAGTTTTGCTCATACTGTGGGTGAATTTGGAGTCGTGATGATGATAGGAGGACATAAACAAGGCGAAACTTTAGTGGCTAGTATAGCTATTTATGATGAACTTGAAATCTTAAACTATAGCTTAGCCCATCAATATGCTTTTATATTGTTTATTTTTTCTTTTTTAGTGCTTTTTAGTCTTTATTTTGTCAATAAAAAAATGAGTTTTCAATGATAAAAATTGATATCAATCATCCTATGAATACCGCTAAAGGAAGGGTGGATTTAAATTTTAAAAAAGATATAGAATCAGGAAAAATTACTGCACTTTTTGGCGAAAGTGGAGCAGGAAAAACTACTCTTTTAAAAATCATAGCAGGGCTTATAAGACCTGAATTTGGGCGTATAGAAGCAGATAATGAACTTTGGTTTGATTCTTCAAAAAATTTTAGCTTAGCTTTACAAAAAAGAAAAATTGGTTTTGTTTTTCAAGATTATGCGCTTTTTCCAAATATGAATGTAAAAGAAAACATCGCCTATGCCGCTAGTTCTAAAGCAAAGGTTAGTGAGCTTTTAGCCTTAATGGGTCTTGAAAATTTGGCTAAAATTTATCCTAAACATTTAAGCGGAGGACAAGCACAAAGAGTAGCTTTAGCAAGAGCTTTAGCAAGAGAACCAAAAATTTTGCTTTTAGATGAGCCTTTGAGTGCTTTGGATTTTAAAATGCGCGCCAATTTACAAGATGAATTGGCTAAAATTTTAGAGTATTTTAAGATAAGTACTTTATTGGTAAGTCATGATTTGGCTGAAATTTATAAGTTAAGTCATAGAATTTTAGAGCTTAAAAATGGAAATATCATTAAGGATTTTCCTAAAAATGAATTTTTTACTCATTCAAGTATTAGTGCAAAATTGCGTTTGAGTGCGACTTTACTTGAAATTAAAAAAAGTGATATTTTGGTGGTTTTAACCTTGCTTTTAAATCAAGATATTATTAAAATCACTCTTAGTGAAGAGGAATTTTTAAAAGCTTATCAAGATATAAAAATAGGCGATACTCTCATACTTTCAGTAAAAGCTTTTAATCCTATTATTGTTGAAAAAATTAGCTAAATACTTATTTAATAATTCTTCCCTTATTTTAATATTTTTAATGTCCTTTATATCAACATTTAAAGCAAAAGATAAAATTTTGTTTTTAATCTTTACAAATCCAACAATCCAAGCTAAATTGATATTATCATTAAAACCTGTTTTAGCATAAATTTTTTGGATTTTATCTTCCTTAAAAAGAATAATTTCTTTAACTTCTTCTTGATTTTTTTTAGAAAAAGGTAAAGAATTTTGCGAAAGTTTAAAAAGTAAATCAGCTTGATTTTTTGCAGAAATTTGTAAAGAATTATCTAGCCAAAAGGTATCGATTTTTGAAATTTTTGTATTTCCATAAGAAAGTTTATTTAAGCTTTCTTGCATAGTTTTAAGTCCTATGTTTCTTGCCAATTCTTTAAAAGCAGGCACTTGAGAGCATTTTATGGCTGAGCTTAAACTAGCATCTTGTTTCCAAGAGGGCAAAAATACTTTTTCACCCTTATAATGATAAAAAATTTCCTTTGTGTCTCTAACTACACCATTATCAAGTGCAATTAAAGCATTAAAAATTTTAAAAGTTGAAGCAGGAGAAAAAGCTTTTTTAGCTCTTTTAAAATCATTACTTGCATAATTTTTTCCATTAAAGACTATAAAAGTCCCACTTGTATTATAATCTTTAAAAAAATTACCAAGTATTTTATCCTCTCCAATGGCTATATTCAAAAACAATATAAATACAATAAAATTTCTCACTGCTCTTTATATCTTGATAAGACTTTTCTCATTGCTAAACTTGCTAAAACTAAGCCAAAAGAAGCTGTCACGCCCATAAAAGAACCTAAATCTTTGCAATGTGCTTCTTCATCAGAAAATACCACATCAAAATTTCCCTTAAAGCCTGATTTTCTAAGTTCATAGCGAAATTTTTTCGCTAAAGCATCACCGTAAGTTTTAAAAATACTTGTGGTTTTAATACGTGTTGGATCAAGCTTTCTAGCTCCACCTGTTGAAGAAATAAAAATTTGTTTTTTAAAATCTATAAGATGAGCTAAAGCTACTTTTGCAGGGATATCATCAATGGCATCTATGATAAGATCAAACTCGCTTAAATCAAATTTTTTTAAAAAATCTTCATCGATTTTACTGACTATACCTTTAGCCTTATAAATTCTTTCAAATACTTTAGCCTTTTCTTCGCCTATATTTTCGCTATGAATTTGGCGATTTTGATTAGTGATTTCAAATTTATCCGCATCAATTAAAGTAAGGTTTTTAAAACCGCTACGATAAAGTGTATCAACGCAAATTCCACCCACTCCACCAAGTCCGCAAACCAAAACTTTTGTTTGTGAAATTTTTTGAAATTTTTCTTCTCCAACTAGCCATTTTATACGTGTAAATCTATCATTCATCATTTGCCTTTAACCATTTTTTAACTTTTTTCATTCTTTCATAAGCTGTAAGATCCAGCATTATAGGGGTTATTGTAGCGTAGCCTTTTTTAAGTAAGGCAATATCGCTATTTTTCTCATCTTCAAAGTCTAAATTCGCCGCTGCAAGCCAATAATACTCAACTCCTCTCGGATTGACATTTGAGTGAGCTTCAAAATTATAAACCCTTTTGCCCGCTTTACAAATTTTAATGCCTTTGATTTTTGATTTTGCAGGAAAATTGATATTTAAAAATTCTTTTTTTTCCAAAGGAAAACCTTTATCAAAAATATTTTGAATGATTTTTTTGGTAATTTTTAAAGCATTTTTATAGTCTAGTTCTTTTTCACTTTTTTTATAAAATTGAGAAAGAGCGATAGCAGGAATTCCTTGTAAAACCGCCTCCATAGCTCCTGCACAAGTTCCTGAGTAAGTAATATCTTCCCCTACATTTGCTCCTTTGTTAATCCCACTGATTACAAGATCAGGCAAGCGTGTTTTATAAAGTGCGTGAAGTGCAAGATAAACACAATCTGCAGGAGTACCATCATCAAGTTTGTAAAATCTTTTTCCTACTTTAACAAAGCGTAAGGGTTTTGTTAAAGTTATAGAGTGCGAACAGGCTGATTTTTCAGTAGCAGGAGCTACTATGGTAATTTTAACTTTAAATTCTTTTTTTAACATTTTGACAAGCTTTTTAAGTCCTTCGCTCTCATAACCATCATCATTGGTAATTAAAATTCTTTTCATTCTTACCCTTTTTTTAAGTATTTTAACATAAAAAGCCTTAAGTACAAGTATAGATTAAATTTCTACTACTAATTTTACTAATACTTTTATATTCCTTATCTCTAATTCAATTTAATAAAGCTAATCCATAAAATCAGCATAGGAATTAGACTTTGATTTTTGCTATTTAGTTTAAAATTTTCACCTATAAATGTAAATAATTTCTCTAACATTCAACCATATAATAAAAAATATAATAATTATCTATACTTTTTAATTTTAATACAATATCTTGTTAAAATCCAGGAACACTTAATTTCAATCTTCCTAGTTTTAGAGATTATAAACACTAATATCAACTCTCTATAAATAGTACTTTCAAAATTCAAATTATCTCAATCACAAAGCCTTTAGTCTATTATCAATTTTCTTTATTTTGCTTCAAAACTTTACTTAATTTCATTTATTACCAAACTGTCTGCATTACTTATAAATATTGATATCACTTACTATTTTTATTCTTTACATATATTTAAAAAATTAAATAAATTATAAATTTTATATCTTTTTAAAAAATATATTAATATACTTACAATATTTTTGCTTCAAGGAGAAAAAATGCAAAAAATTAATCTTGTAATAATATTAAGCTTGTTGTTATTATTTTTTATTGGATGTTCCTCTAAAGAACTCAATCCTTTAGGGCGTTCTTATGGTAAATTATATGATAGCGATCCTCTTAAAATAGGAAAAAAACCTACAATACCAGCTAAACAAGAAATTCCTGCATTAATTGATGACACAAACCTAATTCCAGCAGATATCCCGTTAGAACCACCTTTAATAAAATTAAATACTTTTAAAGATAATAGTAGTAGTATTAAAGGACCTTTGCCAAGATTAAAATCAAATGGCGAATTTAATGATGCATCTGTATATGAAAATAGAGGATATCCAAGCGATTTCGTGACTATTATGGGTCCTTCAGGAGCTGCTTTAACTGTTTGGGCATTAAGACCGGGAAATTGGATATGGGGTTATAATCTATACTCAAGCATACCTTTTGGAGATGCAAATATATGGCAACTTATAGAATTTCCTAATAATAAGGTTATGATTAAAAATGCCAAAACACTAACTTGTTTAAATGCTTATGGGGAAGGAATTGTTCATTATCCTTGCGATCAAAGTAATTATGCACAATTTTGGAAACTTTATCCTATGAGCAATGGAGCTTACCAAATTCAAAATTTTGCAACTCAAAAATGTATTCAAACTCCCATACAAGATGTGATGCATGAATTCAATTTCTCTTTTTATGATATATATACAACAGACTGTTTAAAATCAGGTGAAAAAAATCTAGATAGACAATGGTATATAACAGCACCTACTTTTGCTTCTCATAGACCGTATAGATAAAATGGAGTTTAATATGAAAAAAATATTTTTATTGGTTTTTAGTATAAATTTACTTTTTGGAGCCTTGGAAGATTATAATGTTGGAACATGGAATTTACAAGGCTCTTCAGCAGCAACAGAGAGCAAATGGAATATTAGCATTAGACAACTTGTCACAGGAGATAATCCTATGGATATTCTTGCTATTCAAGAAGCAGGGGTTCTCCCTACTACTGCAGTAATGACACAAAGACAAGTTCAACCTGTTGGAATAGGTATTCCTATTCACGAATATGAATGGAATTTAGGCACCTCATCTCGTCCAAATTCTGTTTTTATATATTACTCAAGAATAGACGTAGGCGCAAATAGAGTTAATATGGCTATAGTCAGCAGAAGACAAGCTGATGAAGTTATAGTTTTACCTCCTCCAACTGTAAGCTCACGACCTATTATAGGAATTCGTATAGGAAATGATGCTTTTTTTAGTATCCATGCTTTAGCAAGAGGTGGTAATGATGCAGGAGCTATAGTAACAGCTATAGATGCTCATTTTAGAAATATGCCTCAAATAAACTGGATGATTATGGGCGATTTTAATAGAAATCCAGGATTATTAGCACCCTTGCTAGATGCTGATTTAAGATCAAGAATCTCTTTTGTTACCCCTTCTTCTTTTACACAAGCAAGCGGCGATGTTCTTGATTATGCCATTACTGGAAATTCTGATATAAGTAGAAGATATAGTCCGCCATCAATACTTGCTATACTAGCTTTTGCAGGTCTTAGAACCTTTTTAGCATCAGACCACTTTCCAGTAAATTTTAGAAAATTTTAAAGGTAATACCATGAAAAAAATTTTTGTTTTAATTTTTATTTTTTTAAGTTTATCTAGATCAATTGAACAACCAGGCGACTTGTCTGATTTTACCCCTATGTTTGCCATAAGATCTTTAGAAACAGGAATTAGTTTAAGTCCATTCAGAGAAACTTCTCAGAAACTTGAAGATCAAAATTGGATTCTAAGAGAAATTATACTTAATGACAAATTAAAACAAAGGGATGAATTAGCAAAAGAGTTACCTTTTGGTTATGTGCAATTTGTTAATCCAAGCGATAGTGATTTATGTTTAGCAATACTAGAAAGTGGGTTTTTTGGAGGAAAATCTTGTACAAAAGATTTAGAAGATGAAAAATTAGAAACTGTATTCTCTATTATGCCGACAACAGGACCAGCAGTTCAAATTAGATCTTTAGTTGAAGGAGGAAGAGAGTGTATGGTAACATTTTATAATCCAAATGTCGCTATAGAAAATCGCTTTGGCATACAACCTTGCACTTTGGATCCAGCTTTATTTTTAGATTTAAATGAATTAATGTTTTTTACTCCAGCTATTATAGAAGCAACCCCTATTTATTAATTATACATTTGTAAACCAAAAATTTCGGTTTACAATATTATTAAAATAATACCAAATCTATTCTAATTTATATCTATGATTTTAATAATAAACAATACTTCATTTACAATTTTATTTTATAAAAAATTAATATTTATTATACATTAGTAATATTTTTATTACATTATAACTATTTATTAACATATAATTTCTAAAATCTCACCTTCAATCAATAAAAATTTATCATAAAAGGAAATACTATGAAAAAAATTATTACTTTATTTGGTGCATGTGCCTTAGCTTTTAGTATGGCAAATGCAGATGTAAATCTTTATGGACCAGGTGGCCCACACACGGCCTTAAAAGATATAGCAAGTAAATATAGCGAAAAAACAGGCGTTAAAGTAAATGTAAATTTTGGCCCTCAAGCGACTTGGTTTGAAAAGGCTAAAAAAGATGCAGATATTTTATTTGGTGCTTCAGATCAATCGGCTTTAGCTATAGCGAGTGATTTTGGGAAAGATTTTAATGTGAGTAAAATCAAGCCTTTGTATTTTAGAGAAGCCATCATACTTACTCAAAAAGGCAATCCTTTAAAAATCAAAGGTTTAAAAGATTTGGCCAATAAAAAAGTAAGAATTGTTGTGCCTGAAGGTGCTGGAAAGAGTAATACTTCTGGAACGGGAGTTTGGGAAGATATGATAGGTAGAACTCAAGATATAAAAACCATACAAAATTTTAGAAACAATATCGTAGCTTTTGTTCCAAATAGTGGAAGTGCAAGAAAGCTTTTCGCACAAGATCAAGCCGATGCTTGGATCACTTGGATTGACTGGTCAAAAAGCAATCCTGACATAGGAACTGCCGTAGCTATAGAAAAAGATTTGGTTGTTTATAGAACTTTTAATGTGGTAGCTAAAGAAGGTGCGAGCAAAGAAACACAAGATTTTATTGCTTATTTAAGTTCTAAGGAAGCTAAAGAAATTTTTAAAAAATACGGCTGGAGAGAATAAACCTTCATACACGCTTTTTAGCGTGTATTCTTGCATAACTTCTTTTAATTAAGCCAAAATAAGATAAAATGTTTAAAATATTTTATCGGAAAATGTGAATGATTTTTGAAAAACAAGAGTATCAAGTTAAGTGCATAGATAATATTATCACACTTTTAAAGAATTTTGATTTTAAAAGACAGGATAATTTAAAAGAATGTTTGAAAGAATTTTATAAAAACACCTTTTTACCGGTGCAAAATATAAGTGATAAATTAAATTTAGATATTTTAATGGAAACGGGCACAGGTAAGACTTTTACTTATTTAAATTTGATATTTGAACTTCATAGGCAATTTAAGCAAAATAAATTCATTATTTTTGTTCCAAGAAAAGCAATTTTAGAAAGCGTAAAACAAAATATAGAACTCACAAAAATTTATTTTTATTCAGAATATCAAAAATATTTAAAAGCCTATTACTACTCAGATGGTAAGAGTCAGAGTGCTATTATTAATCACTACATTAACAATAAAGATGAACTTTCGGTATTGGTTTTAACCAATAGTGCTATTGATAAAAAAACCAATTTGCTTAATCAACAAAATGAAAGTTTATTTAAAAGTTTATCTGAATTCAAAAGCGTTTTTGAAAATATCATAGATTTAAAACCTATTAGTATTATTGATGAGCCTCATTTACTTAAAGGAAAGGCTTTTAATGAATATTTTTCAAAAATAAATTCACTTTATTTTCGCTTTGGGGCGACTTTTCCAAAAGAAAAAGATTATGAACTTAGCAATATGATCTATTGTCTTGATTCTATATCTGCTTTTAAAGAATATCTTGTAAAACAAGTCAAAGTACATACTTTAGGAGTAAATACAAACAATATTTTTCTTAAAGAGTATAAAAATAAAAAAGCAATTTTTACCTATACTTTAAATGGCATAGAAAGAGAAGAAACAATAAAGTTACAAGATAGTTTTTCTCTTTTAAATAATGCCATTTTAACGCAAGTAAAGGATAATAAAGCTTATTTTAATGATGAAACTATTATCGAGAAAAAAGAAAGTTATGTTTTAAACAATGATGAAATTAAAGAACTTTTAAAAAAAGCGATTGACTTGCATTTTGAAAAGGAAGAAAAACTTTTTAAAAAGGGTATCAAAGCTTTAAGTTTGTTTTTTATCCCGAACATCACAGATTTTAGGGGAGAAAGTCCTTTTATTAAAAATACTTTTGAAGAACTTTACAAAGAAAAACGCAAGGAAATTTTAAAGCTAAATTTAGATGTTCGATACAAAGAATATTTAGAAAAAGACTTTGATGAAGCAGGAAATTTAAGAGTTCATCAAGGCTATTTTAGTGGCGATAAAGGAAGTCCTGATGAAAAAGAAGCTAATGGAGTAAAGCTTATTTTAGAAGAAAAAGAAAAATTACTTTCTTTTGATACTTCTTTGCGTTTTATTTTCAGCGTTTGGGCTTTGCAAGAAGGCTGGGATAATCCAAATATTTTTACTTTAACCAAACTTTCAAATTCTTCTTCTCAAATTAGCATTCATCAACAAGTGGGGCGTGGTTTAAGACTTTGTGTTAATAATAAAGGCAAGAGAATTACGCATAATTATTTAGATTTTGATGACAATCAATTTTATGATATTAATTATCTTGATATTTTAGTGAGTGCAAGAGAAATTGATTATATAGAAAATTTGCAAAAAGAAGTTTTAGATTCTAGTTTTAGATTTGATAGTCAAACACTAGAAAAAAACTTTCTTGAGAATTTATTAAATGTAGATTTAGCTAGTGATTTAATTTATCTTTTAAAAAAATCAAAATTAATTTCTTACAATGAAGAACAAAGTAATTATAAAATCTTATCTCCTATATATGAAAGTATAAAGGATAATGAAGAGTTTAAAGAACTTTTAGGCGATAAATTTGATAAATTCTTAAATATATTTAAAGAAAATTCAAACAACACTCATGAGCAAATCATCAATGCTAAAAATCAAGATAATAAGGTCAAAATAAGAACGCATTTAGCCAAAGATTTTAAAGAGCTTTGGGAAAAAATTAATAAAAAAGCACAAATAATTTATCAAAACATAAACGAACAAAGTATTATAGATGAAGTTATACTAGCTTTTAATGCTTTAAATATAGAAAAAGAACGCGTGTATTATGAAAGAAAACTTTTTGACGCTAAGCAAAATTCTATCATCACTGAAGAAATTAAAACCTTGGAAGAAATTGATTATAAAAAAAGCCTTTACCAAGAAATACAAAATTTGCTTTTAAATTTCAGTAAAGATGAAAAATTTCCTTTAGTATTTTTGCTAAAAATTTATGAAAAACTTGATAAAACTAAATTTGAAAACTCTCCAAAAAAAGCTTTTAATAGCCTAAAAAACATCATCAAAGATAAAATTCATCATAGTTTATTACACTCTATAAATTATGAATTTTCTCTTCATGCTTTTTCAAATTCTTATGAAAATTTGATAGAAAATGGTGAATTTAAAGAAAGTATCGCTATGCAAAAATTAGGGCGTTACAAAGATGATGAAGAACCGGCTAAAAATTATCTTTATGAAAGTGTGATTTATGATTCTAATATAGAAAAAGAAATCATCAAAGAAAATCATGAAATTATCGAAACTAAAACGATAAAAGTTTTTGCCAAATTACCAAAACTTAGCATCCCTACACCTTATAAAAACTATGAACCTGATTTTGCTTATTTTTTAGAAGATCAAAAGGGTAAAAAAATCTTTTTTGTATGCGAAAGTAAAGGCTATGATAAAGAAAGTGATATCGCATTAAATGAAAGAAAAAAGATAGATTATGCTAGAGTGTTTTTTCAAAAATTAGATGAGAATTTAAAAAATGAAAATATAAAAATTATTTTTAACACAAGGATAAATAAACAAAAATTAATTCATTGTATCAATGAAGTTTTAAAGGAAAATAATGCTTGATATAAATAAAATCAAAAAAGAAAATTTAATCAATACAAAAGAAAATAAAAATGAACTTTTAGAGTATTTAAAGCTAAATTTCCCACAAACCATAAAAGATGGACAAGTCGATTTAAAGGCTATTGCTATGCTTTTAGGCTTAAATAATAAAGAAATTAGAGGTTATGAGTTAAGTTTCACAGGCAAAGCTTTAGCAAATGCTCTTTACGATACTCCAAATACTAAAGAATTAAAATTTCATAAGAGTTTAAGCAAAAACTTTGAAACTACTAAAAATGCTATCATAAAAGGGGATAATCTTCATGCCTTAAAACTTTTAAAATCCGCTTACTATGAAAAAATAAAAATGATTTATATCGATCCGCCTTACAATACTAAAAATGATAAATTTATTTATAATGATGATTTTGTAAAAGAGCATAAAAAACTTTTAATAGAAGTTGGACTTTTAGAAATCACAGAAGAAGGTGAAGAAATCAGAAGTAAAATTTTAAATTTTTTCATCAATACTAGGGGCGATAGAAGTCATAGTGCATGGCTTGGCTTTATGCTACCACGCCTTAAACTTGCTAGAGATTTGCTAAGAGAAGATGGAGTAATATTTATAAGCATTGATGATAACGAACAAGCAAATTTAAAGATTCTTTGTGATGAGATTTTTGGGGAAGAGAATTTTGTGGCAAATATTGTTTGGCATAAAAAAGATAATGCTTCATTTTTAGGTAAAAATATTGTAGATTTAATTGAATATATTTTAATTTATAGAAAAAGTGAAACTTTTGAAGGTACAAGAGATGCACTTATTGATCCAAAAGGTCATAGAGAGTTAATTATAAAATCATCTAATGTAAGTGAAAGAATTTTAGATAAAAATTTTTGTATATTTGAAAATGGAAAATTTAATGGTTTATTAAAAAGGGGTGAGTATGGATCAAAACAATTTAATATAGAAATTTTAAAAGATGTAGAGATAACAAATGGAATTGCTAAAGATGATATTCAAATTAAAGGTAGATTTTGCTGGTCTCAACAAAAAATTGATGATGAAATAAAACAAGGTGGAAAAATTGAAATTAAATCTATAAAAGGAATGAAACCTATATTTTATAAAAATTTTGGTAAAGACATCCCCTTCCGTCCTATGCGAAATTTATTAAGCAAAAAAATAGAAGAGGATGTTTATACAAATAATGATGCTGCAGAAGAAATTAAAAAAATTTTTGAACTCCCGATTTTTAACTATTCAAAACCTTCAAAATTAATTAAAAAATTTATAAAAAATGTTACTAAAAACGATGATATTATCCTAGACTTTTTTGCAGGTAGTGGCACGACAGCACAAGCGGTAATGGAACTCAACGCAGAAGATAATGGAAATCGTAAATTTATTCTAGTGCAACTTGATGAAAAAATCGATGAGAATAAAAGTAAAGTGGCTTATAATTTTTGTAAAAATAAACTAGGAAGCGAAAACCCAGTTATTAGCGATATAACCATTGAAAGAGTTAAAAGAGCGGGTGAGAAAATTTTAAAAGAAAATAGGGATAAAAATTTAGATTTAGGCTTTAAAGTATTTTCTCTTGTAGAAAAACCTGAACTAACAAAAGATGATTTAAATGCTTTAAATTTAAAATATCACGAACATTTAACCCCTTATGAAAAAGCTTTGAATTTAGCCTTACTAGATGGTAAGACTTTAGACAAAGACTTAAAAATGATTTTAAAAGATAAACTTTATGAGTGCGAAGATTGTTTTTATATAGTAAATTGCGATGATGAAGTTTTAGAATTTTTAAGAAAAACACAAAATGAAAATGTGTATATTAATGGATATGATGATATAAATTTAGAAGATTATTTAAACCTAGAAAGCTTTTTAAAAGAACGCTTGAAAGTGGTGTATTAAGATGGGCCAAGAAATTATTAAATTTATTAAGCAAAAAGATTATGAAAAAATTACTTTCTTAGATGAAGGATCATTTGGTAAGGTTTTATTGATTAGAGATGTTTTTATTGATGAGCTTTTTGTTGTAAAAAAATATGATCCAGATGATATACTAGATGAAAATAATAAGAAAAGATTTTATAAAAATTTTTTAGATGAGATAAAAATTTTATACAAGTTAAATCATAAAAATATTGTTAGAATTTTTAATTATTATCCTTATGAAAATATTTATACAGCTTATATTATAATGGAGTATATACAAGGGAAAAATATTAAAGAGTATTTTGATGATGAAAATAACTTGGAGAATTTAAATTCTATTTTTATACAACTAATTGAGGTCTTTGCCTATATAGAAGAAAAAGGCATTATACATAGGGATATAAGAGAAAAGAATATTCTTATAGATGCTGACGGGGTAGTTAAAGTTATTGATTTTGGTTTGGGAAAGGTTTTTGATATAAGTAAAAACGAAGATACCCTAAATTCAATTATAAATAGAAATGATGTTGATACTTTACCAGAAGAGTATTTTCAAAAGGAATATACAATTCAAACTGATATTTATTATTTAGGTGATTTGGTTTATAGACTTATTAATAACTTAGCAGAAAATAAACATAATTTTGAATATTTTAATATTTTAAATAAAATGATTAAAAAAGAAAAAAAATTTCGTTACCAAAGTTTTGCAGATATAAAGAGAGAGTTAAACAAAGAAAATTTTGTTAATTTAAAAATTAGCCAAGAAGATAAAGCGATTTATAATATTTTTTCAAATTATATTATTGGTTATATTGATTGTTTTATAGGAGAGCCTGTATTAAATGCTAATATAAATGAAATTCTAGGAGAAATTGATAAGGTTATTCAAAGAAATTCTTTTAATGAGTATATTGAAAACAATTCTAAACTTATAAACATAATCATTAAAAATGATTTTCATACACAGCAATATCCTAGTTCTATCAAATGTGAAGAGTTGGATAAATTTTATAAGTGGTTTAAAGCGTTAAATGGCAAAATGCAAAAACTTGTTTTAGATAATCTTGAAGAGAAAATATCTCAAATTCCTTTTATATCAAAAAACGATGATTTTGCCTTGCCTTTTTAATTATATAAACTAAGCAAGTATAAATTTATCAAATAATGAAGTTAAGATAATATGAAATTAAAACTATTAAAATATTAAAAAATCGGTTGTGATATTTCCTTAAGAAATAAGAAAGAGTAAAAATGAAAACCTTTTTAGTTTGCGCTTTAGAGCCTTCAGCAAATTTGCATTTAAAAGAAGTTTTAAAAGCTTATAAAAAAGATTTTGGTGAATTTGAACTTCATGGGATTTATGATGAGAGTTTATGCAAAGAATTTGATTTAAATTCTAAACCACTTTATAGCTCACATGAATTTAGTGCTATGGGTTTTATAGAAGTTTTACCTTTGATTTTCAAAGCAAAAAAAGCTATAAAAGAACTTGTAAATTTAAGCTTTACTCAAAAAATAAATGGGATTTTATGTATAGATTCGCCCGCTTTTAACATACCTTTTGCCAAGGCTTTAAAAAAAGCAGGCAGTAAAATTCCACGCATTTATTATATCTTGCCTCAAGTTTGGGCGTGGAAAAAAGGTCGCATACCTATCATAGAAAGTCATTTTGATATTTTAGCTTCTATTTTACCCTTTGATAATCAGTTTTTTAACAAAAGCACTTATGTAGGGCATCCACTCTTAGATGAGATAAAAGAATTTAAAAATCAAGAAGATATTAATCATACATTTTCAAAAAAAGATGATGAAAAAACTATAGCCTTTTTACCAGGTTCAAGGCGTAGTGAAATTAGGCGTTTGATGCCTATTTTTAAAGAACTTTCTCAAAAATTTAAGGGTGAAAAAATTCTTTGTGTTCCCCCATTTAATCTTGAAAAATTAGAAATTTATGGTGATATTAGTGAATTTAAAATAGAAAGTAACACTCCAAAAGTGCTTAAAAAAGCTGATTTTGCCTTTATTTGTAGTGGAACGGCTACTTTAGAAGCAGCTTTAGTGGGAACTCCTTTTGCTCTTGCTTATAAGGCAAAGGCTATTGATATTTTTATCGCAAAACTTTTTGTAAAATTAAAACACATAGGACTTGCAAATATTTTTTGTGATTTTGCTAAAAAAGAAGCTTTAAATCCTGAATTTTTACAAGATAAAGTTAATGTTTTAAATTTATATGAAGCTTATAATAAATATGATTATAAGGCATTTTTTGCTAAAGTTGATTTTTTAAAAGAATATTTACAATTTGGAAGTGCTAAAAATTTAGCAAAAATCCTAAGCGAAATATAAAAGGATAAATCATGCAAAAAGAACCAATGAGTCAATTTGGCTATGATAAATTAGCCGCAGAATTAAAAGATTTAAAAGACAATCAACGCCCTGCCGTTGTAATAGAAATCGATACAGCAAGGAGTCATGGGGATTTGAAAGAAAATGCGGAATACCATGCTGCAAGAGAAAAACAAGCTTTGATAGAAAGTCGTATTGTAGAGCTTAGTGACTTGCTAGCAAGAGCTCAAGTGATCGATCCTTCAAGCTATGAACATGATAGTGTGAAATTTGGTTCAAGTGTTGTGATCATGGATTTGGATACAGAAAAAGAAAATAAATATACTTTAGTAGGAATTTGCGAAGGAGATTTAGATAAGGGTTATATTTCCATCGCATCTCCAATAGCAAAAGCTATGCTTGGGAAAAAAGAAGGAGATGATTTTAAAGTGCGTTTGCCAAAAGGTGAGAGTGAATTTGAAATCCTTTCTATAAATTATGAGCCTTTGAAATTTTAAGGATAAAAAATTTTACTACAAAATGGAGCGATTTTAATCGCGGATGCTCATGAAAATGAACAAAGAAAGGGATTTTGGGAATTTTTACAAGCCTTAAAGAAAGGTAAAATTTCCACCCCTCAACTCATACTCATGGGTGATATTTTCGATTTGCTTATAGGCGAAATCTCTGCTACACATGAATTTGCTAAACCTTACATAGAACTTTTAGAAGAATTGGCCTTAAAAATTGAAATTATCTACTTAGAAGGCAATCATGATTTTAATCTTTCTTGTTTTTTTAAAAGGGTAAAAATTTTTAACTTACAAGAGCAGCCCATAAAGCTTAATTTGCATACAAGTAAAGGTAATAATCTTGTTTTAAATAATGCTTTTATAAAATTAGCTCACGGAGATATTTTTTTACCACCTCTTTTACAATTTACTCTTAAAACATTAAGAAATCATTATTTGCTTATATTTTTGAATTTTTTAAATATTATTACTTGTAATTTTATTTCAAATAAAATTCTTCAAAATCAAAACAAAAAAAACCTTTTTTATCAAATAAAAGATTTTGAAAATTTAGCGAAAAAAAGATATGAAAGATATGAAAATTTAGGATTTTGGGTATGTGAAGGACACTATCATCAAAATCAACAAATCAACAAAGAAAACATTAAATATCTTAACTTAGCTAGTTTTGCATATGAGAGAAGTTTTTTTGTAGTAGAATATCAGCAAGAAATCAAATTTCGAGAACAGAAATTGAGGGGTCAAAATGTTTGATGAAAATATCGTGAAAACGGGTTCAAATGAATTGGAGCTTGTCGATTTCCGTATCTTTAAGCAAGGACACGATAAAGTCTATGAAGGAATTTATGGTGTAAATGTTTCTAAGGTAAGGGAGATTATAAAAATCCCAAGCCTTACAGAACTTCCAGGTGTACCTGATTACATCGAAGGTATCTTTGATCTTCGTGGCGTGGTTATACCTGTAGTCAATCTTGCCAAATGGATGCAAATCACTGAGCCAGAAAGCACTATGCTAAAACCTAGAGTTATTATTACTGAATTTAGCAATATTCTTATTGGTTTTATAGTTCACGAAGCAAAAAGAATTCGTAGAATAAACTGGAAAGATATAGAACCAGCAACTTTTTCTACAGGATCAGGTGCTTTAGATAAAGGTAAAATCACAGGTGTAACACGCATTGAAAATGATGAAGTGTTGCTAATTTTAGATCTTGAAAGTGTTGTTGAAGATTTAGGAATTTACGCTCCAAAAACAGATATAGATTTTGGAAAAATAGAAAAATTTACTGGAACAGCACTTATACTTGATGACAGCATGACTGCTAGAAAACGCGTCAAAGAAATGATGCAACAGATGGGCTTTCAAGTTGTTGAAGCTAAGGACGGCGTAGAGGGCATAAACAAATTAGAAGAATTAAGCCAAGTTTATGGTGAAAGTTTAAATGATACTTTAAAAATTATAGTAAGCGATGTCGAAATGCCACAAATGGATGGTTTCCACTTTGCTGCACGCATTAAAGAAGATCCAAGATTTAAAGATATTCCTATAGTCTTTAACTCGTCTTTATCAAATGAATTTATGAATGAGAAAGGTGTTCAAGAAGCTGGTGGAGAAGGTTATCTTGTCAAATTTAACGCTAGCGATTTCTTCAATGAAATTGCAAAGGTTATTAAAAAACATCAATCTCAAGAACAGGGGTAAAATATGGAAGATATGCAAGAAATACTTGAAGACTTTTTGGTTGAAGCTTTTGAGCTTGTTGAGCAAATCGACCATGATTTAGTAGAGCTTGAATCAAATCCAGAAGATTTAGAATTATTAAATAGAATTTTCCGTGTTGCACATACGGTTAAAGGATCATCAAGCTTCTTAAATTTTGATGTTTTAACAAAGTTAACTCACCACATGGAAGATGTTTTAAACAAAGCAAGACATGGCGAGTTAAAAATAACTCCAGATATTATGGATGTAGTTTTAGAGTCTATTGATAGAATGAAAACTTTGCTTAATTCCATTCGTGATAATGGCAACGATACTGCTATTGGTATGGATATAGAACCAATTTGCGCAAGATTAACAGCTATTTCAGAGGGAGAGTCTCCTGTTGCGGCAAAAGATTCAAATGAAAAATCTACTCCACAAGCAGAACCAGAAGCACCAAAACAAGAAATAGCTACTCCAGAACCTGAAGTAGATGTTAATCAATTAAGTGATTCTGAAGTTGAAGCTGAAATAGAAAGACTTTTAAAAGTTAGAAAAGCTGAAGATCAAGCTCGTCGCGCACAAAAAAAACAAACAACAAATGCGGTACCTAAATCGACTAACAATACAGCAAATAAACCTGCGGAAAGTGGAGAGAAAAAAGTTCCTGCTTCAGGTAGTAATGCTAGCAGTATGGATCAAACCATACGCGTGGAGGTAAAAAGATTAGATCACTTAATGAATCTAATTGGGGAGCTTGTTTTAGGTAAAAACCGTTTGCTTAAAATTTACGATGATGTTGAAGAGCGTTATGAAGGAGAAAAATTCCTTGAAGAACTTAATCAGGTTGTAAGTCAATTAAGTATTATTACAACTGATGTTCAGCTTGCTGTAATGAAAACAAGAATGCAACCTATAGCAAAAGTTTTCAATAAATTCCCAAGAGTTGTTCGTGATTTGAGTCGTGAATTAGGAAAGCAAATAGAACTTGAAATTACAGGTGAAGAAACTGAACTTGATAAATCTATCGTAGAGGAAATTGGCGATCCTATCATGCATATGATTAGAAATTCATGTGACCATGGTGTTGAGGATCCAGCAACTCGTGCAGCTAATGGAAAACCTGAAAAAGGTATAGTTCAACTTAAAGCTTATAATGAAGGCAATCACATCGTTGTAGAAATTACAGATGATGGTAAAGGACTTGATCCAAATGGCTTAAAAGCAAAAGCTATAGAGAAAAATTTGATTACCGAAAGAGAAGCAGATCAAATGACAGACAAAGAAGCTTTTGCTTTGATTTTCAAGCCTGGTTTTTCAACTGCGGCTAAAGTAACAAATGTTTCAGGTCGTGGTGTAGGAATGGATGTTGTTAAAACCAACATCGAAAAACTAAATGGGGTAATTGAAATTGATAGTGAGTTAGGTAAAGGAAGTTCATTTAAACTTAAAATTCCTCTTACCTTGGCAATCATTCAATCTTTACTTGTAGGAACTCAAGAGGAATTCTATGCAATTCCACTTGCAAGCGTTCTTGAAACAGTTAGAGTGCCAATTGATGATATCTATACTATCGAAGGTAAAAATGTATTACGCTTAAGAGATGAAGTGCTTTCTCTTGTGAGACTTTCAGATGTATTTGGAGTTAAACAAGTCCTTGAAAGCGGTGATCAAACTTATGTCGTTGTTATAGGGGTAGCAGAAAGCAAGCTTGGTATTATAGTAGATACTCTTGTAGGACAAGAAGAAATAGTTATTAAATCTATGGGTGATTATTTACAAAATATCCAAGGCATAGCAGGAGCTACAATCCGTGGTGATGGTAGAGTGACATTAATCATTGATGTAGGTGCTATGATGGATATGGCCAAAGAAATTAAAGTTGATATTAAAGCGCAATTAGAATCAAGCGCGAAAAAACCTAAAGAACAACCAAGTGATTATAAAGTCTTAATTGTAGATGATTCTAAAATGGATAGAACCTTAATGCAAAAAGCTTTAGAACCGCTAGGAGTTAGTTTAGTTGAAGCAACAAATGGTGTTGAAGCATTGAATATTATAAAATCTGGCGAACATGATATTGATGCAATGCTTATAGATATCGAAATGCCAAGAATGGATGGATACACCTTAGCTGGTGAAATTAGAAAGTATTCTAAATATCGTAACTTACCACTCATTGCAGTTACTTCAAGAACAAGTAAAACTGACCGCTTAAGAGGTGTTGAAGTGGGTATGACTGAATATATCACTAAACCTTATTCTCCAGAATACTTGGAAAATGTGGTTAGAAAAAATTTGAAACTAGGATAAGAATATGAGTAATGAAAAATTAGAGCAAATTTTGCAAAAACAGCAAACTCAGATGGCTGGTCCTGATGTCGATCAAAGAGAAGATGATATCATCCAACTTGTCGGCTTTGTAGTTGGAGATGAGGAATATGCGATTCCAATTCTTAATATACAAGAAATCATCAAACCTATAGAATATACTAGAGTTCCTAGTGTACCTGATTATGTTCTAGGGGTTTTTAATATGCGTGGTAATGTTATGCCACTCATTGATCTAGCTCAACGCTTTCATTTAGGAAGTTCTAAAATGACACCTCAAACAAGATATATTGTTTTAAGAGGTGAGACAAATGGAACTGGAGTTGGAGGAAATGCTGGTTTTGTTATAGATAGATTAACTGAAGCAATTAAAATTCACAGAAACAGAATCGATCCACCACCTGAAACTTTAGTTAAAGACAAAGGTATGATTTATGGTATAGGAAAAAGAGATGAAAATATCTTAACTATACTCAAAGTAGAAGCTTTACTTAAGCGCGAATTTTAATGATTAAACTTTGTGTTTTTGACTTTGACGCTACTTTAATGGATGGTGAAACCATCGATATTTTAGCTACAGCACATGGCAAGGGTAATCAAACAAGCGAAATTACCCGCCATGCCATGGCTGGAGAGCTTGATTTTTTCGAAAGTCTTCAAAAACGAGTAAGCCTTTTAAAAGGTATGTCTTATAAAAAAGTTTTAGAATTAGGTAGCACACTTCCACTAATGCATGGAGCACATGAACTTATCCAATATTTAAAATCTAAAAATATACAAATTGTTATTTTTAGCGGTGGTTTTCATGAAGGCATAGATCCTGCTATGCAAAAACTTGGAATTAACCTTGGTTTTGCAAATTATCTGCATCATAAAAATGACATTTTAACAGGGCTAGTTGGTGGGGAAATGATGTTTTCAAATTCAAAAGGCTTAATGCTACAACGATTAAAAAGCTTTTTAAATTTGAAAACAGATGAAGTGATGTGTGTTGGCGATGGGGCAAATGATTTGGCAATGTTTAACGAAAGTGGATTAAAGATTGCATTTTGTGCTAAAGAAATTTTACGTTCCAAAGCTGATATTTGCATAGATATAAAAGACTTAAAAGAAATAATAAAGGTAATATAATGAAAAATTTTTCTCTTTGGTGTGATTTTATAGAAAATAGTTTTTTAGATAATGAATTTTTAAATTTATTATCACATGGAATTAATGGTGCTACTTCAAATCCTGCTATTTTTAAAAATGCTATTTTAAATTCTCCAATTTATAAAGATAAAATTCTTAAATTAAAAGGAAAAAAAACAAAAGATATTTATGAAGAATTAGCAATTTCTGATATTCAAAAAGCAGCTGATAAATTAGCTCCTCTTTTTTATCAAAAAAACGATGGATTTATAAGTATTGAAATAGATCCAAGACTTCATAATAACACGACTCTTAGTTTAGGCGAAGCTAAAAGACTTTATAGTGCTATTAGCAAAGAAAATGTAATGATTAAAATTCCAGCTACAAAAGCTTCTTATGAAGTAATGTATGAACTTATGAAAAATGGTATTAGCGTCAATGCTACCTTAATTTTTTCTCTTGAACAAAGTCAAAAATGTTTTGAAGCTTTAAATGCAGGTTTAGTCGAATTTAGAAAAAACAATATAGCCTTAAAAGAACAAAATACTAGAACACCACAAGCTGTTATAAGTATTTTTGTAAGTCGTTTTGATAGACTTTTAAATCCTAAAGCCAAAGAGCAAAATCGTATTGGAATTTTAAATGCAAATTTAGCTTATAACAATATCTACTCAAAAAATGAACCTAATATTCGCGCCTTGTTTGCAAGCACTGGAGTTAAAGGAGATGATCTGCCAAAAGACTATTATATCAAAGAACTTCTTTTTGAGAATTCTGTTAATACTGCTCCTCTTGATGCAATAGAGGCATTTAAAGGAAAAATGGATTTTAAAAAACCTTTAATGAATTTTGAAATTTATACAGAACTTAATCAAATCATTTCTCAAAGTGAACGAGAAAAAGCTTGCAATGATTTGTTAAGCGATGGCATAGAGCAATTTTGTATTGCTTTTGAAGATATTTTAAAAGCTCTTTAATTAACGTATTTTTATCATTTTATTCTTTGAAAGTTTTAATATTTTTGATGGGATATTTTCGAAAAATTTCTCATCAAGTATTATATCAGCAACACTTCTAGCCCATTCTTCATCAAATTCTTTTCCATGCTTGTTTGCCGAAGATGAATAAAAATAGCCATTTTTACTTAAAAAATTCGCATGTTTACACTCTTTCACAATACGAATGGCCTGATTATTTGGATAAATAAAAGTTGTTTTTTTAGAACGACGTACTAAATTTTTAAAAGATTTTGGAATTCTTGCCAAACTTTTTAACTCGCAAAATTTCGCAGAAGTGATTAAGCAAGGTTGATTTTTATCTCTACCTTTTAAAGCATTAATCTCTTCTAAATTTTTACTTAAAAATCCTACCGTAGTATCTGTTTGAGCTAAATAAATCAATATTTAAGCCACTCTTGCAAACTCTTTGCATCTAGGCAAGATTTACTCTGTATAGCTTTAATCGATTTTGCACCTGCTAAAGCTGATCGTAAATTTGTAAAATAAGGTATTTTAAAACGAATAATATTTTCACGAATTTTTTTCGTATCACCTTTAAAACTGTGATTATCACTTGTATTGATAACTAAGTGAATTTCTCCATTTTTCAATTTATCTTCAACATTGGGGCGTCCTTCTGAAATTTTATGCACAAGCCCACACTCAAAACCACTTTCTAAAATTTCCTTGCAAGTCCCCCCAGTTGCCATAAGCTTAAAGCCAAGCTTTACATATTCTGCGGCGATTTTTTTGGTATATTTTTTATCCTTATCTTTTAAGGAGATAAATACCACGCCTTGCTCTGGAAGATGATTAAACGATGCGATTTGACTTTTTGCGTAAGAATTTGCAAAATCCTTGCTTATACCCATAACTTCACCCGTTGAACGCATTTCAGGGCCTAATTCTAAATCACTTCCGCTAAGTTTTGCAAATGGAAATACTGCTTCTTTTACGCTCATATATTTTGGAGTTTTAGGGCGTAAAATTTTAGTATCAAAATTAACCACTTTGAAAGTATCATAAAATTTTAAAGCTTCTTTTAAATTTCCTTGCCACATCACACGCGTTGCCACTTTTGCTAAAGGAATACCCGTAGCTTTACTAACAAAAGGCACAGTACGACTAGCTCTAGGATTTAATTCTATCATATAAAGCTCATTATTATGTAAAGCAAATTGTATATTTAAAAGCCCTACAACTCCTAAATTTAAAGCAATATCTGCTGTTTTTTGTGCAATAAATTCTTGCATTTTTTCATCGATATTACAAGGTGGTAAAGAACAAGCACTATCACCTGAATGAATTCCTGCTTCTTCTATATGCTCCATAATTCCTGCCACATAAACATCTTTGCCATCACAAATCGCATCAACATCAATTTCTGTAGCATTGTCTAAAAACTGATCGATCAAAACAGGACTTTTATCGCTTACATCCACAGCTTCTTGCATATAGAGTCTAAGTTCAGCCTCATCATTTACCACACGCATCGCACGCCCACCTAAAACATAACTTGGTCTTACAAGCACAGGATATCCTATATCACTAGCCTTAAGCACTGCTTCTTCCACGCTTATTGCAGTGGAATTTTTTGGCTGATTGATGCCTAATTTTGTAATAAATTCGGCAAATTTCTTTCTATCTTCTGCCATATCAATTACTCTTGCACTAGTACCTATAATTTTAGCTCCAAAAGCACTCAAACGCTTAGCAAATTTCAAAGGAGTTTGTCCACCAAAATGCACAATCACTCCATCAGGTTTTTCACGCTCAATCACCGCTCTTAAATGTTCAAAATCAATAGGCTCGAAATACAAAATATCGCTTGTATCGTAGTCAGTCGAAACGGTTTCAGGGTTGCAATTATACATAATAGTTTTAATACCCATATCTTTAAGCGCAAAAGAAGCATGTACGCAAGCATAGTCAAATTCTATACCTTGTCCTATGCGGTTTGGCCCCCCGCCTATAATCATCACTTTTTTTTCTTTTTTATCCTTAGCATCGTTTTTACTTTGAGTGAGTTCGCTTACATTAATACTTGAATAAAGATAAGGAGTTAAGGCTTCAAATTCACCCGCACAAGTATCCACTTCACTAAATTCTGCGATGATTTTTTGCTTCATTCTTGCATAATAAATATCATTTTGGCTTAATTCTAAATTATCTTTCAAATTTACAAGCAAGGCTATCATTTTATCTGAAAAGCCCATAGTTTTTGCTTTTCTCAAAAGAGCTTTATTGTTTAAAATATCCATATCAATTTGCTCTTCAAAATCTACAATTTCTTTAATCTGTGTTAAAAACCAAGGATCTATTTTACAAAGCTCATAAAGTTCTTCTACGCTAAAACCTTCCCTAAAAGCTTGAGCAACATAAAGCAAACGCTTTTCATTGGCATTGCGAATTTTAAAAACAAGATCATTTCTATCTTCAAATTTTACTCTATCAAAACCACTCAAAGAACGCTCAAGAGAACAAAGTGCTTTTTGTATACTTTCTTTAAAAGTGCGTCCTATAGCCATTACCTCACCCACACTTTTCATAGCTGTACCTAAAGTTGTGTTTGCTCCTGGAAATTTTTCAAAAGTAAAGCGAGGAATTTTTGTTACGATATAATCAATCACAGGCTCGAAAGATGCAGGAGTTCCTGTAATATCGTTTTTAATCTCATCTAAACTAAAGCCTACTGCCAAAAGTGTCGCAACCTTTGCTATAGGATAGCCCGTTGCCTTAGAAGCTAAAGCACTTGATCTTGAAACTCTTGGATTCATTTCTATAACTATCATTCTTCCATTTTTTGGGTTGATAGCAAACTGCACATTACTTCCGCCTGTATCTACGCCAATTTCACGCAAAATAGCAAAAGAAGCATTACGCATAACTTGATATTCTTTATCCGTCAAAGTTAATGCTGGAGCTATTGTAATACTATCTCCTGTATGAACTCCCATAGGATCGATATTTTCTATACTACAAACTATGATACAATTATCCGCTCTATCGCGTATAACTTCCATTTCATATTCTTTCCAACCCAACAAACTTTCTTCAATCAAAATTTCATGGATAGGCGATAAAGCTAAAGCAGTATTGGCAAGTTCTTTAAATTCGTCCATATTATAAACCACACCACTTCCAGCACCTCCTAAAGTATAAGAAGCACGGATCATCAAAGGAAAGCCAATTTCATCTACAGCTTTTAAAGCTTCATCATAATTATACGCATACATCGATTTTGGTAAATCCATGCCGATTTTTTTCATACATTCTTTAAAGACCTGACGATCTTCACCTTTTTTAATCGCCTCAGGGTTTGCACCTAAAAATTTCACATCTCCTAAAAGTCCACTTTCATAAACTTCCATAGCAACATTTAACGCTACTTGTCCACCCATGGTTGGTAAAATTGCATCAATTTTTTCTTTTTTAATAATACTTAAAATACTTTCTTTTGTTATGGGTTCTATATAAGTCGCATCTGCAAATTCGGGATCTGTCATGATGGTTGCAGGATTTGAGTTAATTAATACTACACGATATCCTAATTCTTTTAAAGTCTTTGCGGCTTGAGTTCCAGAATAATCAAATTCACAAGCTTGTCCTATCACAATAGGACCACTTCCTATAAGTAAAATACTTTTAATATCTGTTCGTTTTGGCATAAATTTTCCTAAGAGCATAAATTTGGGCTGATTATAACAAAAATTAGTTTTATAAACTTTGAAATTATCGATATAATTTTAAAAAATAAACACTCTGCTTTTAATCTAGGAAATAATACATAAAGAAATTTAAGATTTTTTATAAAATTCTCATTCGATTATAAAAATTTATTTGATAATTTAATAAAATTTTTAGCATTAAACAAAGTTATAATAATTAGCAAAAATATAGAAATTTTTTTAAAAAGTCTAATCCTTGACTTATAAATTATCTACTACATATAAATAAGCAGGAATACTAATCTTAACATAAGGCTTTACTTCTACACTTTGATACATATCTTCATCATCAATTCTATTCACAATCCCAACAGGTATATCTGAAAAGAAAATATTATCAAGTCCACTTGTTAAAATTTCATCTCCGATATTAATTTTTGCCCATTTTGGAATAAATTTAACCACAATCCTGCCATCTTCACCTTGGATTAAACCTGGAGCTTTGGATTTTCCTATATAAACAGAAAAAACACACTGATCATCACCTTGTAAAAGAGCCATTGCTCTACCATTTTTATTAATAGCTATACCTGCGGTATATCCTTGATATATCAAACCACGATTTTTACCAACGGGAATTTTGCTCCAATCTAACCATAATTTTTTATAATCATTCAATTGAACATAAGAAATAACTCTAGTTAAAGAAACTTGAGGTAAATATTTTGTAGAATTTTGATCCTCTAAAATACGATTTAATTGATTTGCAAAACTAGTTACCTTTACAGCAATATCTTCTAATTCTTTATTTCTAGCTTTTAGTTGCTGAATTTGATTTGCTTGATTAAAGTGTTCTGAAATTTTTTCTCCTAAATAATCTTTAATATTATAAAAATTACCTATAACAAAATCATTAACACGGAGAACATTTTGCTTAATAAGTCCTCCATAATAAAAAGATATAAAAACCAAAAAGGCTAAGACAAGAACATAAAAAATCTTATTCTTCATTGGTTAATTGTTGTAATAATGAAATTTCCTCTAAAGCTTTACCTGTTCCTTTTGCTACAGCTAAAAGCGGTTCATCTGCGATATAAACTGGCAAACGTACAATTTCACTTAAGTATTTATCAAGACCACGAATCAATGCTCCGCCACCTGTTAAAACTACACCATTTTCTACTATATCACTTGCTAAATCAGGCGGCATCATTTCAAGAACCATTTTTAAAGCATCAGCAATTTCTTTTAAATACTCACGCATCGCTTCTCTTACATCTTCGCTTGTAAGTTCAATACGACTTAAAAGTCCACTTACTTGATCGCGTCCTTTTACCACCATAGAAAGCTCTTTTGGAAGTTGTATTGCTGAACCTATAGTGATTTTGATCTCTTCGCCTGTTCTTTCACCTATGATAAGATTGTATTTTTCTTTTACATAATTAACTATACTCATATCAAGCTTATCTCCAGCCGTACGAATAGACTTTGAAATCACAAGTCCACCCAAAGAAATCACTCCAATCTCAGTAGTTCCACCCCCTATATCTACTACCAAATTTCCTTTAGGCTCTTGTATAGGTAAACTTGCACCAATAGCTGCTGCCATAGGCTCTTCAATCAAAAATACCTCTCTTGCACCTGCGCTTAAAGCACTTTCTCTTACCGCTTTTCTTTCTACTTGAGTTAAACCATAAGGAACAGAAATGATAATTCTAGGGCGTAAAAAACTTTTTCTACGGTGTGTTTTTTCTATAAAATAGCGGATCATTTTTTCAGTCATATCAAAATCTGCAATCACGCCATCTTTCATAGGACGAATAGCTTCGATATTGCCTGGAGTTTTTCCCACCATATCTTTAGCTTCTTTACCTACGGCTAAAATTTTTGCTTTGGAACCATACCTTTCTCTTTCAACTGCCACAACAGAAGGCTCATTTATCACTATACCCTTATCTTTTACCAAAACTAGCGTATTAGCTGTTCCTAAATCAATCCCCATATCACTAGAAAAAAATCCTATAAGCTGATCTAATATCATTTCTATCCTTTTTAACTTATTTTTCTTTTTATTAATAATGCCTTTGCATTGTCTTTAACAACTTCTTTGGTTATTACAATATCATAGTCTTTATACTCTGGTAACTCAAACATTAAATCTATCATCATTTCTTCTATAATACTTCTAAGCCCCCTAGCCCCTGTTTTTCTCTCCAATGCAAGTTGTGCGATAGCTCTTAGAGCATCTTCCTCAAATTTTAAATTCACTCCATCAATAGCAAAAAGCTTTTGATATTGCTTAATAATGGCATTTTTAGGCTCAGTTAAAATTCTTACCATATCTTCTTCATTAAGCTCATTTAAAGATGCAATCACATGCAAACGACCTATAAGCTCAGGAATCAAACCAAAATGCACCAAATCATCAGGTTCAATTTTCTCAAGTAAAGCTTTATTTTCTTCTTTTGCATCATCAAAAAAGCCCACAACTTTATCGCCAAGTTTTCTTTTTAAGATAGTTTCCAAACCATCAAAAGCTCCACCACAAACAAATAAAATATTTGAAGTGTCAATTTGTATAAACTCTTGATTTGGATGTTTTCTTCCCCCTTTTGGTGGAATATTTACCAAACTTCCTTCGATAATCTTAAGTAAAGCTTGCTGCACACCCTCTCCACTTACATCACGAGTAATAGAACGATTTTCACTCATTCTAGCAATTTTATCAATCTCATCAATAAAAACTATACCTTTTTGAGCTCTTTGCACATCTCCATCTGCAGCTTGTAAAAGACGTGTTAAAATATTTTCCACATCCTCACCTACATATCCTGCTTCAGTTAAAGAAGTTGCATCACAAATTGCTATAGGTACATCTAAAAATTTAGCTAAAGTTTGCGCCAATAAAGTTTTTCCACTTCCTGTTGGCCCAACAAGTAAAATATTTGACTTAAAAAGCTCTGTATCATCATCTTGAAGTTCGGCTTTAAAAAGTCTTTTATAATGATTGTATACTCCAACACTAAAAACTTTTTTAGCTCTATCTTGTCCTATAACATAACGATCTAGATAAGCTTTTAATTCTTTTGGAGTGATATCTTTAAATTCTGTATTATGGCTTTGTTTAGGTTCTTTAAATTCTTTTTCTTCTCCATAAATAATACTATAAGCACCTTCAACGCAATATTCACAAATAAAAGCATCATCATTTTCATTTGCTAAAATTCTTCTTTGTGGATTCTCCACTTCATTGCAAAAACTACATTTTCTAGGCATTATTTTTACCCCTATAGATAGGAATTCCGCGCTTTGTTTCTAATATAAAATGGCACATTTTTTTAACATTTTCACTTTCTTGATTTTCAAGCAAATTTTTAGCATTTTCTTTTAAATCTCCTTGTCTAAATAAAGTTTTAAAAGCTCTGCTAAGTCTATCTACTTCATCTTTATCAAAACGACGACGAATACCTACTAAATTTAAACTTCTAATACTTGCACGATTTCCTTCTGCTAAACAAAACGGTACTATATCCTGAGAAAGTGCACTTGCTCCTGCTATCATACAACCCTCACCTACTTTGACAAATTGATGAATAGGTGTAAGCCCGCCTACAACCGTAAAATCTCCAAGCTCTACATGTCCTGCTAAAGTTGCATTATTAGCTAAAATAATATTATTACCTAAAAGACAATCATGAGCAATATGACAATAAGCCATAATAAAAGCATTATCGCCTATACGAGTAAAACCATCTCCTTTAGCTGTACCTGAATTTATCGTTGCAAATTCTCTAATAGTTGCATTTTTTCCTATAACAACACCGCTTTTTTGCTCTTCTTTATAAGATATATCCTGAGGAATATCGCCTACTATAGCATAAGAAAATACACGAGAATGATCACCTATAGTTGTATCTGAAAGAATTCGAGCACCTTGTTTGATGACAACATCATTACCTATTTTAGCATCTTTGCTTACATAGGCATAAGCTTCTATTACAACATCGTCACCAAGTTGTGCACCCTCTTCAATCACCGCACTTGGATGAATTTTTTTCATTATTTATCCACTATCATAGCTTTAAGCTCGGCCTCTGCAACTAAATTTCCATCTACAAAAGCTTGCCCTTTAAAAATCCACATATTACCACGATTTTTAACCACGCTCATTTCATAATCAAGCCTATCTCCAGGACGCACAGGATTTCTAAATTTTGCTCCATCTATGCCTGTGAAATAAACCACTTTACTTTTTGGATCCACTTTATCTTCCATACTTTCAAAAGCTAAAACTCCACCTGTTTGAGCCATACCTTCTAAAATCAAAACTCCAGGATAAATAGGATGCCCTGGAAAATGTCCCATAAAAACATGGTCACTTATACTGATGTTTTTATATCCTCGCACCACTTCTTTAACTTTTAATTCTGTAATTTTATCTACTAGTAAAAAAGGATAACGGTGTGGTAAGATTTCTTGAATTTGCATTACATCTATCATTATTAAATTAACCTTGAAAACAATTAAAAATTTTATTATATAAAAAAATCATTAAAAATTACATTAACAAAAAAGTTTTTCTTAATAAATTTCTTAAATTTCTACAAGCACCTCTTGATTATCATGATAAATTTCACTTTTTGCTATCACTTCATATCTTGAAGGTAAAATATTTTCAAGGATGATAATAGGGCTAAGATTATAAGTTCCAAACAATTTATTGCGCCATTTAATTTCTGCTTGCACACTCAAAGGTCTTTTTAAAAAATCTTCAAAATTTTTCCATTTATTTTTAAAAAATGTATTAAAACGCCAAAATTCTACAAAAACCATTTCATCTTTGGTGCTTCTATAAAAACCTTCTTTTAAATTCTGTTTTAAGCTTTCTTCATTTAAAGAAAATCTTGTATAAGCGTTTTTAAAATGCGAATAAAATAAAATATGAGATTTAACAGGCTTTTTATCTAATTTTATCAAAGCGCTTAAAAGACGATAATTTAAAAATTTCTCTCTTAAAATTTCAAATTTTATACCCTTTTTTTCCCATAAAACTACTTTTTTATAAAGAGCTATTCTTGCTTCTATACTTGCAGGTAAAATTTGCTTATTTACAGAAGACATTAATTCATCAATGAAATTCTTATCTTGTTTTTGTTTTTTAAGTCCATAAATACAACCACAATAATTTTGATGATAGAGCATTTCTTTTTTTGCTAAAGCAAACTGCCTTTGAGTGCCGCCATTTTTACGAAAATCAGGAGCTAAAAACTCTACCCCATAAGGCTCACATTCTTTTTGTAAAGCATTTTTTAACTGTTCTAAATCTTTTTTAGGGCTAGTTAAAAGCGTAGTAGTAAGCTTTTTTTCTCCTATTTTAGCAGCAAATTTAACACTAGATCCCATTCTTACATCAAAGCAAATTTCACACCTTGCACCCTTTTCAGGCTCATCTTCATAACCACGCACAGCATTAAGCCATTTTTCATACTCATACTCACCTTTATAAAGCTTGATACCAAGTTTATCACAAGATCTTTTTACATCTAAAAATCTTAGTTCGTATTCGCTTAAAGGATGGATATTTGGATCATAAAAATATCCTATGATTTTTTCATTAGGATAAGTTTTTCTAAGTTCTTCAATAAAATAATGACTATCTACGCTACAACAAATATGTACTAGCATTAAAGACTTTCAAGCACTTTTAAAGCATGATCTTTTACACGAACATTACTATAAATTTGGGCAATCTTACCTGTTTCATCGATAACAAAAGTAGAACGAATAAGACCTTCGTATTCTTTTCCGTAATTTTTCTTAAGCCCCCAAGCTCCATAAACTTTAGCAACTTCTTTTTCACTATCGCTAAGTAAAGTATGTTTTAAATCAAATTTAGAGATAAATTTTTCATGACTTGCCACGCTATCAGGACTGATACCAATAATCACTGCATTTTTACCACCAAATTTATCATAATTTGCACTAAAATCACAAGCTTCTGTAGTGCAACCTGGGGTATTATCTTTTGGATAAAAATACAAAATCACCTTTTTGCCAATAAAATCTTTTAATGCTATTTTTACCCCATCTTGATTTAAAAGCTCAAACTGAGGCGCTTTATCTCCTATGTTTAAACTCATTTACTTGCCTTTGCTTTAATAGCTTCAACGCTTTCTCCGCCAAAGCCTATGTCATAATTTTCCACATCTTCTAAAACCACCACAACTCTTTCTCTACTTTTATTATATTTCGTGCTTAAAAGTTCGGTAATATCAGCTATAAGTTCCGCTTTTTGTTCCTTGCTTAAAGACGGCTTTGCTAATTTAATATTTACCAATGGCATAATTTCTCCTTTTTAACGATAATTTTTCATAATTATTTCAAAAAATACCTAATATTTTTTTTAACAAAAAACCTTAATTTAATAAAAGCTTATTGTTAGTATATTTTTGATAAAATCCCGATTTATTCTTAAAATAATATTTTTTAAGAAATAAACAACTATAAAAGGTAAAAAATGATCTCAGCAGATAAAATTTGGATGGATGGAAAATTAGTTGATTTTAAAGATGCAACTTTGCACTTTTTAACCCATTCTTTGCATTATGGCAATGCTGTTTTTGAAGGAACTAGAGCCTATAAAACAGATAAAGGCTTAGCAATTTTCAGACTTGAAGATCACACCAAAAGACTTTTAGAGTCTGCAAAAATTACTCTTTTAAATTGTCCTTTTTCTCAAAAAGATCTTGAAAATGCACAAATTGAACTCTTAAAAGCAAACAATTTTCAAAGCAATGTCTATATCCGTCCTTTGATTTTCTTAGGTGATGGAGTTATGGGACTTTATCATATAAAAGCTCCTGTAAGAGTTGGGATTGCAGCTTGGGAATGGGGTGCTTACCTTGGAGAAGAAGGTTTAGAAAAAGGCATAAAAGTAAAAATTTCGTCTTTTGCAAGAAATAGTGTTAAATCATGCATGGGAAAAGCTAAAGCAAGTGCGAATTATCTTAACTCTCAAATTGCAAAATTTGAAGCTATTGAAGCAGGCTATGAAGAAGCTTTGATGCTTGATGAAGAAGGTTTTATCGCAGAAGGAACAGGAGAATGTTTCTTTATTGTAAAAGATGGGGTTTTAATCACGCCTCCAAATGATTTTTCTTTAAAAAGCATTACTCAAGATACAGTGCTTAAAATCGCTCATGATCTTGGTATCACCGTGCTTCGCCAAAGAATTTCAAGAGATGAAGTTTATACTGCTGATGAAGCATTTTTTACCGGAACAGCCGCTGAAATCACACCTATTAACAATATCGATGCAAGAATAATAGGAAATGGTTTAAGAGGATCTGTAACTAAAAAACTTCAAGATGCTTATTTTGATGTAGTTTATGGACGCAATGAAAAATACGCATCTATGCTAACTTATATTTAAAAAAGGAAATAAATGCCAGCTGATTTGAATGATTATTTCAATAAAAAAAATGGAAATTCTAACAATAACGGAAACAACAACCGTCAAAATTTCAATTTCAAAGCACCAGAATTTAATTTTAAAGGTTTTGGAAAATTCTCTCCATTTGTTTATGGAGTGATTATTATTATCTTATTTTTAATCGTTGCAAAACCTTTTATGGTGATAAATTCTGGGGAAATGGGGATTAAATCAACAACAGGTAAATATGACCCAAATCCATTAGAACCAGGACTTCACTTTTTCTTACCTTTTGTACAAAAAATAACCATAATCGATACTAGAGTAAGACAAATCAACTATGCTTCTATAGAGGGAAGTAATGAAAATTTATCTTCAGGTTCAGGTGTTATTAATAAAAATAGTATTTCTGTACTTGATTCTCGTGGATTGCCTGTATCTATTGATGTTACGGTGCAATACCGTTTAAATCCTTTGCAAGTTCCTCAAACCATAGCTACTTGGAGCTTAAATTGGGAAAATAAAATTATCGATCCAGTTGTTCGTGATGTAGTGCGAAGTGTTGTAGGAAAATATACAGCCGAAGAACTTCCTACTAATCGTAATACAATAGCCGCTCAAATAGAAGAAGGTATAAGAAAAACCATAGAAGCCCAACCAAACGAACCTGTAGAACTTCGCGCTGTACAACTTAGAGAAATTATTTTACCTTCAAAAGTAAAAGAACAAATCGAACGCGTGCAAATTGCAAAACAAGAGGCTGAAAGAACTAAATATGAAGTAGAAAGAGCTAATCAAGAAGCCTTAAAAAAAGCTGCTTTAGCTGAAGGGGAAGCAAATGCAACCATAATCAGTGCCAAAGGTAAAGCTATGGCTGTTAAAATAGAAGCAGATGCACAAGCTTATTCTAACAAAGAAATCGCAAACAGCTTAAACACTCCTTTGCTAAATTTAAAGCAAATTGAAACTCAAAAAGAATTTAATGAAGCTTTAAAAGTCAATCAAGATGCTAAAATTTTCTTAACTCCAGGTGGAGCAGTGCCAAACATTTGGGTTGATACCAAAGATGCTAAAAAGCAAAGTTCTGCCAACATGAACTAAAAGGATACGCAAGTGGAAAAACTAAGAGAAATCGTGCTTTTTTACACTACTCATTTATATTTAGTAGATTATATGCTGATTTTATTAGTTTTTTTTCTCTTCACTTGTGTTTTACTTCTTTGTGTATTTTTACGCCATAGACCTATAGCAGCACTTTTTATTATTGCATTTGATATTATTATTTGTTTTTTAGTTTATATCTATGGGTATAAACTAATAGACAATGAAATAAGAACTCGAAAAACCGCTATTACAGATCAAAAAATAATACAAAGCTCAAATGATTTAATTGTTGATTTTAACATTACAAATAATTCAAAAAATAATTTTAAAGAATGCAAAATTACAGCTAAAATTTTTGCAGATAAAATACCTAATGATAATATCATAGAAGAATATAAAAAGAAATTTATCCCTTTTAGACAAAAAAGTAGAGAAATTAAAGATCTAAAGAAAAATGCAACCCAATTTCAAAGAATTGCTTTTGAAAATTTTAACTATGAAAATAACTATACCATACGCTTAGTTTCGGAGTGTTTTTAATGCATTTTACAATTTTTCATATTATAGCTTTTATTATTTTACTTATTTGCTTTGCCTTGATTTGTATTTTAATCTTTCTAAAAGTCGAACAGAAAGAAATGGCTTTGATTTCTTATACCATAGCTACTATTTTTATCGCACTTTTGATATATTCTATTTTTCTAACAATCAATCAATTCACCACTCAAGCCGATCTTAGCAAACTAACCTACACAAGAGATCTGAGACATGAAAGTGTTATCGTAAGCGGAAAGGTCCAAAATCTTACTAAATTTGAAATCAGAAAATGCTATTTGATGCTTAGCATATTAAACCAAAAAAAAGCAGGGGGAGAAATTTTCAATGATAAAAATATCCGCAATGCCAAAATGCAAAATACAAGTGTTTCTTACACTATAGAAATTATAGACAAACTTCCAGGTAATGCTTATAAAGAATTTAGAGCGAGTGTTCCTTTTCCTCCAAGTTTTGATAACCCTGAATTTTATCACACTCTAAAATGTATTTGATTTAAAAAATATACTTAATATTAACAATTAGAATTTGTCTATATCACAATTTCATTAAATCTTAAAGAATTAAACATATATTATTTTATAGAGATAACTAGCTTTTTAGCTAGTTATCTAAGGTTAAAACCTCTTCTTCTTAACATCTTCTAAGATATTATTAGC
>NZ_RYYB01000005.1:0-149274 GCF_004378925.1 Campylobacter sp. CH186
TTGTATTTATTTTTTTATTTTTGTTTTATTATTTAATTTTATAAAAATATAATTATCTTTTTATGCAGCTTATAAGATAATATTAGATTTTAATGTAACTATCAAGGAAAAATATGTTTGATAAAATTCATTATTATTATTTTAATGCTAATTATGAAAAATGTTTAAACTTGAGTGAGCAATTTTTAAAAGAAAGTCCAAAATTTGCTTTAGAATTTGCTACGCTTTCTTCTTATAAACTTTCTCTTTTTCAAAAAGCTTTATATTATGCTCAAGAGCTTTTTTCTTTAAATCCTACAAGTTTTAATGGTCTTATGCTTACTAAAAGCTATATTGAAAATTTAAGACTTGATGAAGCCTTGAATTTATTACAAACACTTTTAACTCGCAAAGATGATTTAGAAGATGAACTTAAGTTAGAATTGGCTTTTGTTTATAAACTAAGCAACAAACTAGAAGAATCTGAAAAAATTTTCAAAGAATTGCTTTCTAAAGATATGTATAATCTTAATCTATGGAAAAATTATGCAGAAATTTATTTTAAACATGATTTTACTAAGGCATTAAATGCACATGAACACTTGTGTCATTTTATGCAAGATTTGATTGATAAACTACAAAAAGGAATCATTGCTGAACAAACCAATCTTAACTTAGTCAAACTCGAAGATAGGCTTCATAGTAAAACCAAAGAAAATATTACCATTTCTAAAATAGAAGATTTTTTAACTCATCAAATTTTACCCCAAAAAGCATACTTGCTTTTTAAGCTTTTTAGAATATCTGATTCTTTAGAACTTTTTCAATCACTACAAGAAGCCAATCAACACCATGCACAGTTTTGGCAAAACTATGCTAAGGTATTAGAATTTAACTCAAACTATCAAGAAGCTTATCATGCTTATAAAAAATGTCTTAGCTTGGATTCTCATGCAACCTATCAATTTGATTTGGCTTATCTTTTGATGCGTATGGGAGTGGATGATAATTTTGAAGAGGGCAAAAAATATTATGAAAGCAGATTGTTTTATGCTCATAATGAAACTTTTTCTACTTATCATTATAATGAAAGCATAAAAGCTTTTAATAAATTTGGCGTTGATGCTTTTAAAAATAAAGAAGTTTTGGTATTTTGCGAGCAAGGCTTTGGCGATACTATAATGTATGCAAGATGCTTAAAAAAACTTTGTAAAATCGCTTCAAAGGTTTTATTTGCTCCTCAAAGTGCCATGTATGAAATGTTTAAAAATCAAATCAAATTTTTAAATCAAAATGATGATATTTTTAAAAATATAAAGGTTTTAAAAAATCTACCTACAAATTTTGATTATGCTATTCCTATTTGCTCTTTGCCTTTTTTTATTGATATTAAGCTTAATGAGATTTCACGATTAAAAACACCTATATTGCCACAGAAAAAACCGCATAATCAAAGAAAAAAACTTGGTATTTTTTATGCTACTCCTAATGCTGAAAATTCTGATTTATTAAGAAATGTAAAATTTGAATTTTTATTTAATATATTAAAAGACTTAGATTATGAAATCATTTCTTTTCAAATGCAATTAAAAGAAGAATTGCCTAAGGAAATAGAAGATAGAAGCAAGCTTATAAAAAATTGGAATGATACTCTAAATTATTTATATGATATTGACTGTATGCTTAGTATTGATAGTGCTATAGCACATTTAAGCTTAGCTATGGATATTCCTACTATAGTTCTTTTACATCCTAGGTTTGATTGGCGTTGGGGAAAATTTGAAAATCCTAAAAGTTATTTTTGGCCAAAAGCAAAATGTTTTATCATAAAAGAACAAGAAGAAACAAAAAGGAATTTGCAAAAACTGATTAAAGATATTTTAAACTAAAGCTTAGTTTAAGAGCTTTAGATGGAAAATTTGGTTTTTGATTTGCAAAAATTAAAAAATTGATTTTTAAACTAATCAAGGTATAATTTTAAAGTTAAAAATAAGGAATAACTATGCTATATGTTTATATCAAAACTCAAAATGCTTTAGTTCAAAGAATCAACTTTAATCTCGATAGCCAAGAACTACCACAAAATATTTTGTGGATTGATTTACTTCATCCAAGTGCAGCGGAAATTGCTTTTATATCAAGTGAGTTTAATCTTGAATTTCCTACAAAAGAAGAAAGAGAAGAAATAGAACTTAGTGCAAAATATTGGGAAGATAATGCAACAATAACCATCAATGCTCATTTTTTAGTAAGAGATCTTAAAAGCAATGAAGAAGATAGGAATTTAATCAAGCTTCGCACAGAAATTGTTACTTTTGCTACCGCTAAAAATATCTTATTTACTATAAGATATAACGAATTTAGCACTTTTGAAGAAATTCAAGCAAGGATTTTAGCTAGTCCGAAGAATTTTGAAGATGGTTTTGATATTATTGATAAAATGTTTGAAGTGCGTGTTGAAAAAGATGCGGATTTGCTAGAATGGATAGATAAAGAAGCAAGACGCTTAAGAACAAGTGTTTTAGAAAAAAAAGATGAATATAGTTATGATGAAATGCTAAAGGATATTTCAAGTTTACAAGAGCTTAATATGCGTGTAAGAGATTCTTTATTTGATAAACGTCGTGCTATGACTTCTTTGCTAAAAAGTGATAAAATCGATAAAGATATAAAACAAAATCTCACTATAGTTTTAAAAGACTTAAATTCTTTGGTTGAATTTAGTGTTTCGCAACTTAATATTTTAGACAATATTCAAACCATTTTAGCCAGCCAAATCAACATAGAACAAAATAAAATCATTAAAATTTTTACCGTTGCAACTGTTGCCATGATGCCACCTACTTTAATAGGAACTGTTTATGGTATGAATTTTAAATTCATGCCAGAACTTGAACTTCACTATGCTTATCCCATAGTACTTGGTGTGATGGTAATTTCTATCATTTTACCTTTGGTTGTTTTCAAGAAAAAAGGATGGTTATAAAAATTTATTAAGGAGAAACAATGGATACAATAAACATAGGAATTTTAACCCTAAGCGATAGAGCAAGTAGTGGCATATATGAAGATAAAGCTACTGCTGAAATTGAAAGAGTGTTAAATTCATATATAAAAAATGATATTATTTATCATAAAGAATTAATCCCTGATGATTATGATTTAATCATTAAAAAATTACTTTATTTAGCAGATGAAAAAAAATGCGATTTGATTGTTACAAGCGGAGGTACAGGTCCAGCACTTCGTGATGTAACCCCAGAAGCTACGGAAGCCGTGTGCGATAAAATGATGCCAGGTTTTGGAGAGCTTATGCGCTTAGAAAGTTTAAAATATGTGCCAACAGCTATACTTTCAAGACAGAGTGCAGGAATTCGCAATAAATCTTTTATCATTAATTTACCAGGAAATCCTAAAGCTATAAAAGAATGTCTAGAGCCTGTTTTTCCAGCTATACCTTATTGCATTGATTTAATAGAAGGTGCTTATATACAAGCAAATGATGAAGTTATTAAGGTTTTTCGCCCTAAGAAAAAATGTCAAAATTAAAATTTATTAGCTCTGATAAGTCTGCTTAATTGTCTAGCAAGCAGACTTGCCGAAGCTTTATCTTTGCTTATCTTTTGCACTTTATTTTTAAACTTACAAAGTCTGTCATCTAAAATCGCATCATTGATTGGAATTTTAGGCTTTTCTTTTTGTTTTTGTGAAATCTTTTTCTTAAAAAACATTCTTTAATCCTTTTTTTATAAATATACACCAACTTAGTTGAAAAGAATATTATTTTAGATTTTAAACTATTAACTTTATTTCATTATTTTAAGCTAGAATTTGCAAAAAACTAATCAAGGAAAAATAATGACTTTAATTGCAATTTTATGTCTTTACACAGCACTTTTATCTTGGATTTCCTATACTCAAATTCATTTCTTAGAAAGAGAAAAAGACAAACAAGCTCAAATTTTAAGCGAAAAAGACTATCAAAATGCAGCAAATATTGCCATCGAAAATGAAAAATTTAAACTATTTTCCAATTTTTATAATTTAATCATCAGTATTGCATGGATAGGTTTTGGATTTTTATATCTTAAAGAATTGCTTATCTCAAGCAACACTCGTTTTGAAAATACTTTATTTTTATTATCTTTTTTGATAATCACAAGTATTTTAAATCTACCTTTAAGTATTTATGAAAGTTTTATCAAAGATAAAGCCCATGGTTTTTCAAATATGACTGTAAAACTTTTTATCAAAGATACTATGAAAAGTCTTATTTTAACTTTAATATTTGGATTTTTAATCCTTTATGCTTTGCTTTTTTGCTATGATTTTTTTGGAACTTTTTGGTGGATTGCGGCCTTTATTTTTGCCTTTTGTATTATAGTGATTATAAATCTCATCTACCCTACCTTGATAGCACCTATTTTTAATAAAATGGAAAAACTAGACGATGAAAATTTACTGAAAAAAATCAGCTCTTTAATGAAACAATGTGGGTTTAGTGCAAATGGGGTTTATGTTATTGATGCAAGCAAAAGAGATAAGCGTTTAAATGCTTATTTTGGTGGACTTTTTAAAAGCAAAAGAGTGGTGCTTTTTGATACATTATTAAAAGCCTTAAATGAAAGAGAACTTTTAGCTGTTTTGGGACACGAGCTTGGACATTTTGTTCATAAGGATATTATCAAAGCTTTATTTAACGGCGCTATAACTATGTTTTTACTTTTTTTTGTTTTTGCAAATTTACCTGAATTTGTTTACTTAGAAAGTCATCTAGAAGCAGTAAATGGTGGTGTGTTCGCTCTTTTATTTATCTTTGCAAATATTTTTAGCTTTTTAATCTCTCCTATGCTTAATGCCTTAAGTAGAAAAAATGAATTTGCAGCTGATCAACACGGAGCTAAAGTTACAAGCAAAGAAGATATGAAAAATGCATTGATAGCTCTAGCAAGAGAAAATAAAGCTTTTATCAAAACAAGTAAAATATATACATTTTTTTATCTCAGTCATCCAAGTATTAGTGATAGAATCAAGGCTCTTTCTTGACTATAAAAAATGCTCTTATGGAAGCTAAATCTAGCTTAAAAGGTTATGAAAATGAAGCTGTATTTATGCTTTGCGAATATCTAAAAAAAGATAAAGCTTGGTTATTTTTAAACCAAGATATAAAAATAGATCATGAACCTTATTTTGAGCTTATAAAGCGTTTTAAATCTGGAGAACCTTTTGAATATATATTTGAAAAAGTGGATTTTTGGGGCTTAGAATTTAAGATAAAAAAAGGCGTTCTAATCCCTCGCTACGATAGTGAAATTTTACTTTTTCAAATTTTAAATTTATGCAAAAAAAATACTTTTAATGGGATTTTAGAAATAGGATTTGGAAGCGGAATTTTAAGCATTGTTTTAGCCAAAGAACTTGGGTTAAAAATCACAGCCTGTGATATCAATCCCAAAGCCTTAGAATTAGCTTTAGAGAATGCCAAATTACACAAAGTCGATCACTTGATTGACTTTAAACTTTGTAATTTTAAGCAAATTAAAGAAAATTATGATTTTATTTTTTCAAATCCACCTTATATTAAAAATTCATATCCTATAGATATTTGGGTGCAAAAAGAACCCAAAGAGGCTTTATTTGGCGGAGAAAAAGGATATGAAATTCTAGAAGAAATCATACATTTTTCCCTTGATAAAAAAGTTAAATTTTTAGCTTGCGAATTTGGCTATGATCAAAAAGAAATTTTGGAAAAAATTTTATATCAAAATAATTTCATTGTTGATTTTTTCAAAGATGAACAAGGTTATAATCGTGCTTTTGTAGCTAAATTTACAAATATGCGTTATGATAAAAAATAAAAGGAGAAACTCTTGAAAGCTGTTAATTTATTTTTACTTGCCTCCATCATAGGGGTTGAACTCATACTAGGAATAGTTGTTGCACCAACAATTTTTTTTCCTCAAAATCTTATAGGAGAAGGAGTGTTGAGCCATTTTCAAAGTGGCTTAATGATGACGCAAATTTTTATTAAAATGGGATATTTACTGATTTTTGTTTCAGCGGTTAATTTTTTATATGAAATTTATTCTCTTATAAAAGATGAAATGAAATTTCAAATAAAATTTTCAAAATTTATGCTGAGTTTGCTTATTTTGATTTTAAGCTTAATATTTGTTTTTTATTTTACTAATACCATAATTGAACTCCAAAACTTAGGCGAAAACGCTACAAAAACTCAAGAATTTATCAGTATCCATAATGCAAGTGAAGTGGTGATTAAAATCATCTTGATAATGCAAGTTTTTTTATATTTCTTAAGCTTTAAAATAGCAAAAAAATGATAAAATATTAAATAAATCCAAAAGAGAAGGAGTAGGCCATGATGATCTCTGATGCAACTATGATGCAACAAAATTATTATTTAAACAATGCACAAAAAGCTAGCGATAAAGCTTTAGAAAATATTGCAGCTGTTCGCGCAATAAGTGGAATTGATAGTGCTAATTTAGCTATTGCTGATTCTTTAAGATCTCAATCAAGCACTATAGATCAAGGTGTCGCAAATGCTTATGATGCTATAGGGGTTTTACAAATTGCAGATGCTAGCCTTACCAATATCTCTCAAAGCGCAGATAGACTTAATGAACTTTCAGTAAAAATGAACAATGCTGCACTTAATGATTCTCAAAAAGGAATGCTAAGAACAGAAGCAACACGCATACAAGAATCCATCAATGATTCTTTTAATAATGCAACTTATAATGGAAAAAATGTCTTTCAAACTATGAATTTTGTAGTAGGTAGCGGAACTGAAACTACAAATTTAAATCCATTAGCAACAGGTGGATTAAGCATAGATAATCAAGATAGTATTACAAATTTTATGGATCAACTTGGAAGTTTAAGAAGTGAAATAGGCTCAGGTATCAATGCCATTACATCAAATATTAATGCAAGTGTTCAAAACAGCATCAACTCAAAAGCAGCTGAAAATAATTTACTAAATAATGACATGGCAAAAAATGTTAATGATTTTAATGCCAATTATCTAAAAGAAAATGCTGCTGCTTTTGTTGCTGCGCAATCCAACATACAGCTTCAAAGCAAAATTGCTAATTTGTTACAATAATATAAGCCCTAAATAGGGCTTATTTCTTTATCAAATGACTTTAGAGCAAATTTTAGAAAAAACCAAAAACGTTCGTCTTGTAGCCGCAAGCAAGTATATCGATGCAAGTGTAATTGAAAAGCTTTTTGATCAAGGTATAGTAGAATTTGGAGAAAATCAAGTCCAAGCTCTAGCACAAAAAAAAGAAAATCTTGATGAAAAAAAATTAGACATAAAGTGGCATTTTATAGGAACTCTACAAAGCAACAAAATCAATCTCTTAATCAAACAAAAACCTATATTATGGCACTCTTGTAATGGTATTAAAATAGCTAAAGCTATGGACAAAAGACTTGATTATCAATTAAATACTTTATTAGAAATCAATAGTGCAAATGAAAATAGCAAAAGCGGTCTAGATCCAAATCAAGCTGTAGAAGAATATTTACAAATACAAGAAGAATGCTCCAATCTAAATCTTTGTGGCGTAATGAGTATAGGATCACACAGCCAAGATAAAGAAAGTATTATAAAAAGCTTTGAAACTACATTTAAAATTTATGAAATTCTTCAAAAACATGGGGCTAAAATTTGCTCTATGGGGATGAGTAATGATTTTGAAATTGCTATAAAATGCGGATCTAACTTAGTAAGACTTGGAAGTATTTTATTTAAAAATCTTAAGTAAGAACAATCTTACTTAAGCATATTTATTAGAAATTTCCTCTACTATACTATCAGAGATAATAAAATCTGTATGATAAAGCAAGCAAGATCCCGCGCTAATAACTTTTAAAACAAGTTTTTTATTATTTTTTTCATTAGGATTATGTGCATTTCTAGCAATTTCATGAATTTCATAGATTAATTCTCTATTTAACCTTGTCAAATCTAGCTCTATGATATTTTTTTCAAATTCCTTAGGTTCTGCGGTAAAATGATTTTCTTCTTTATTTTTGAAATCTTTTTTTGCTCCAAATTTTTTTATAGCTTTAATCTCACCATCTTCAAGACTTTGTAAATCTTTAATTGCTTTTAAAAAAAAGCTAGGCTTCTCCCCTCCCTCAGCTTTAAATCCCAATACAAAACCATAGGCATTATTTTTTAAATTTTCATCTTTGATGATGTTTTCTATTTCTTCTACATTGCTTTCAAATACAGTAGCATCAAACGAAGAATAATAATCCAAAATTTCAATTCTACCATAACGCTTATTATTTTTACTCATCATGGATTTGAAATCTTCAATTTTACCTATACTTAAAATTTCTCCATTGTTTTTTAAACTTTCAAAATCTAAACTTTTAACATAATTTATGGCATTAATTTGTTCATAAAATCGATCTAAAGGATGGCCTGAAACATAAATTCCTAAAATTTCTTTTTCATATCCTAATTTTTCCATCACTTCAAATTCTTCATTTTTGGGAGTAAAATTTACTTGAACACCTGAAGTTAATTCCTCTTCACCAAAAAGAGAACTTGCAGCATTTTTTCTTACTTCAGCCATTTTACGCGATGCTTCGCTAAGATTTTCCATATTATCAAACAAAGCTTTTCTAGTAAAACCAAACTCATCAAAAGCCCCTGCCTTAATAAGACTTTCTAATGTTCTACGGTTTATTTTGGTAGGATCTATCTTACCTAAGAAATCATTAATATCCTTAAATTCTCCATCTTGTCTTGCTTCAAGTAAATTTTCAACTGCAGGAATACCCACACTTTTTATAGCCCCAAGTCCGTATATAATAGCATCCTTGCCATCTTGCTCTAAAGCACTAAATTCACGGATCGCTTTGTTAATCGATGGAGGTAAAAGTTTAATATTCATTTTTTTCATCTCATCAATATAAACAGCAATTTTATCCACATTGTTTTCTTCGCTTGTTAAAAGCGCTGCCATAAATTCACTAGGATAATAAGTTTTTAAATAAGCTGTTTGAAAAGTAATCAACGCATAAGCCGCAGAGTGAGATTTATTAAAACCATATCCTGCAAATTTTACGATAAGCTCCCATAAATCCTCAGCTTTTGCTCTATCATATCCTTGTTTTTCTGCTCCATCTGCAAAATCAGTCTTAAGCTTTTTCATCTTCTCAGGATCTTTTTTACCCATAGCACGACGCACTACATCAGCACCTCCTAAAGAAAAGCCACCTATAATTTGAACAATTTGCATAACTTGCTCTTGATAAACAATAACCCCATAAGTAGGTTCTAAAACCTTTTCTAAACTGTCAAAAGGATATTCTATGCTTTTTAAACCGTGCTTTCTATCGATAAAATCATCAAGCATTCCTGATTCCATAGGACCTGGACGATAAAGCGCAAGAACCGCAATGATATCTTCAAAACGCTCTGGTTTTAAGCGTGCATTTAAACTTTGCATACCGCCTGATTCGATTTGAAAAATTCCCAAAGTATTTCCACTTTGTATGGTTTTATAAACTTTGCTATCATTTACATCTATAGTTTCCCAAATAATGTCTTTATTGTAACGCTTTTTAATAAGCTTGATCGCATTATTGATTACTGTTAAAGTTTTAAGACCTAAAAAGTCGAATTTTATCAAATCCACATCTTCTAAATGATCTTTAGAATACTGCGTTACTAAATGTCTTTCATCATTTTTACTTTGTCTAAAAAGCGGAGTTTTCTTCCATAAACTTTCATTAGAAATTACAACACCTGCTGCGTGCATACCCGCATTGCGATTTAATCCTTCTAAAGCTCTTGCATACTCCCAAACTTCAGGACCTTTAGGATGACGATCGATAAATTCTTTGATTTTAGGTTCTTTTTCATAAGCAGCATCAAGAGTGATTTTAAGCTCTTCAGGCACAAGTTTAGCAAGCTCATCAGCATCTTGAATACTCATATCACAAACTCTAGCCACATCACGAATCACCCCTTTAGCCAAAAGTTTACCAAAGGTAATCACCTGTGCAACCTTATCCGCTCCATATTTATCAATCACATAATCAATCACTTCAGCACGTCTGTCTTGACAAAAATCCACATCAATATCAGGCATGCTCACACGCTCAGGATTTAAAAAACGCTCAAAAAGTAGACTATAAGGAATAGGATCTAAATCCGTAATCCTTAAACAATAAGAAACCAAACTTCCTGCAGCTGATCCTCTTCCAGGGCCTACTGGAATACCTTTATCCTTAGCCACTTTAATAAAATCATGAACAATAAGCATATAACCTGAAAATTTCATATTTTTAATGATGTTAATTTCTACTTCAAGTCTTTGTTTGTATTCTTCATGCTTACTTTCATCAATAAATTTTAATCTCTCTTCAAGTCCTTTTTTACAAAGTTCTTCAAAAACTATGTCATCATTATCAAAGCTAAATTCTTTTGTTTCTTCAGGTAAGATAATATTATGATCTTTAGCATATTCTCTTGTAAATTTAAAATTCGGTGGAGTGGGATTGCCAAGATTAAGCTCTAAATTACATTTTTGCGCGATTTCTTGTGTATTTTCTATAGCTTCTGGAATATCTGCAAAAAGCTCACTCATTTGCTCAGGGCTTTTAACATAAAATTCATGCACACTATGACGCATTCTATCAGGATCGTTAAGTTTTTTTCCCATGGCTATACACATAAAAACCTCATGGGCAGCCGCTCTTTCTTTAAAAGTATAATGCGTATCATTTGTAGCAATAATTTTTATATTTAATTCTTTAGAAAGTCTGATAATATCATCATCTATCATTCTTTGATCGCCTATACCATGACGCATGATTTCAAAATAAAAATCATCTTTAAAAACTTTTTTATACCATAATGCCGCTTCTTTTGCTGCTTCATAGCCTTTTGCACCAAAACGCACATTTCTTTCACTATAAGTATTTAAGTGCCAATTTACTTCACCTTGCAAGCAAGCAGAAGAGCAAATAAGACCTTCACTATAGTCTTCCAAAAGCTTTTTATTGATACGCGGATAATAATACAAGCCTTTAATATAACTTTGAGAACTTAGATACATTAAATTTTGATATCCAATCTCATTTTTTGCATACAAACAAAGGTGAAAACGCTGGCGAGAACTTTTATCATCTAATTCATCGTGATTATGCAAATACGCTTCCATGCCAATGATAGGTTTTAAACCTTGTGCTTTCATTGTTTGATAAAAATCAATTGCCCCAAACATATTTCCATGATCTGTCATAGCCACACTTGTAGCACCCTGTTCTTTTAAAGTCAAAGCTAATTCTTTAAGCTTATTAGCTCCATCAAGTAAAGAATATTCTGTATGCAAATGCAAGTGTGTAAATTGGCTCATTTTCTTCCTTTAATTTTTTAAGGCTTATTTTAATTTTGATAAAAATTATAAATTTTTCTCGCTGAATTTGAAAGAAATTAGCCCTAAATTTCAACTTAAATTTTGACAAAAAGGCAAAAATTCAGCCAAAATAAACTATAATAAAATCTAAGATTTTAATCTTAATAAAAAGAACTTTTCAAAGGATGAAATGATGAAAGTAAAAATTGCTTATTGCAATCTTTGAAATTATCACCCACAAGCTGCAAGGGTTGCAGAAGAACTACAAAGCGATTTCAAAGATGTTGAAGTAGAATTTGAAATTGGCGGCAGAGGTGATTTTATCGTTGAAGTAGACGGAAAAGTTATCTTCTCTAAAACACAACTTATTAATTGCGAAAGTGAAAGATTTCCACATCAAAATGAAATTAATCAATTGATAAAAAATAGAGTGTAATCAAACACTCTATTATAACATTTTTTCATATTCCTTACCAATATATATGTTTTGCTCATACTCGATAATAGGACGCTTAATACAACTTGGATTTTCTAATACAATTTTTTCAAGTTCTTTTTCATTTAAACTTTTAACTTTTTCTTTGTTTAAACCAAGTTTTTTAGAAGTTAATCCAGCAGTATTGATAAGTTCTTCAAAAGATTTTTGTTTTAACCATGTATATAAAATATCTTGACTAATCTTTTTAATATCCATAAAATCAAACACAATGCCTTTTTGTGTTAAAGCATCCATAGCTTTTTTTACAGAATTGCAATTTTTAATACCATAAAGTTTCATTTTCTAGCCTTTTTTACTAAATCTGCAATTAAAAAAGCAAGCTCTAATGCTTGATCCGCATTAAGTCTTGGATCGCATTGAGTCTCATAACGATCTTCCAAGCTTTGAGCAGTAACATTGCTTGCACCACCTGTGCATTCTGTTACATCTTTACCAGTCATTTCAAGATGCACTCCACCTGGATAAACTCCTTCGCTTATTGCAATCTCAAAAAAAGATCTCACTTCTTGCATGATTTTATCAAACTCACGTGTTTTAAAATTACCTGCTTTTACTGTATTTCCATGCATAGGATCTATGCTATATACTAAATTTAAACCTTCACTTTTAAGTTTAGAGAAAATTTTTGGCAAATTATTGATAATTTTATCTGCACCCATGCGGATAATAATATTTAATCTTCCTTCTTCATTATTTGGATTTAAAACATTTGCTAAAGCTATGATATCATCTGCACTTGCACTAGGTCCTATTTTAACCCCTAAAGGATTTTTTACTCCTCTTAAAAAATGTACATGAGCTTCATCAAGCGCCCTTGTTCTTTCACCTATCCAAAGCATATGAGCTGAACAATCGTAAATTTCCCCACTTAAACTATCCACTCTAGTTAAAGCTTCTTCATAAGGCAAAAGTAAAGCTTCATGTGAAGTATAAACGCTAACTTCTCTTAGACTCGGCGTATTACTTGTATTAATTCCACAAGCTTCCATAAAAGCTAAAGCTTGTGAAATTTTTTCACTGATATCAGTATATTGCTTATGGAGTTCACTCTTTTTTAAAAAGCCCAAATTCCAACGATGCACTTCATGCAAATCTGCTAAACCACCCTTAGCAAATCCACGCAACAAATTTAGCGTTGTTGCACTTTGATAATAAGCTTCAAGCATTCTATGTGGATCAGGAATGCGTGCTTGTTCGCTAAATTCAAAACCATTAATAATATCACCACGATAACTAGGAAGACTTATACCATTTAACTCTTCAAAATCACTACTTCTTGGCTTGGCAAACTGCCCTGCAATACGACCAATTTTTACAACAGGACATCCACCGGCAAATGTAAGCACTATAGCCATTTGAAGTAAAATTTTAAACATATCACGGATATTTACAGCGCCAAAATTTTCAAAGCTTTCAGCACAATCTCCACCTTGAAGTAAAAAAGCTTCTTTTTTACAAACTCTTGCTAAAGACTTTTGAAGATTTCTCACTTCTCCAGCAAAAACCAAAGGAGGAAGCTTCTCAAGTCTTGCTAAAACTCTATTCATTTCCTCTTGATCTGGATAGATAGGTTGCTGTTTTATAGGATAGTTTTTCCAAGAATTCTTAGTCCACATAGTTTTTTCTTTCGTTTTATTTATCAGCTTCCTCTATAAGTTGAATAACCAAAAGGAGAAAGGGTTATTGGAACATGATAATGTTTTTGATCTTTAGAAAGCTCAAAACTTACCTCTACAAAAGGATAAAAAGTATTTATTTTGTGTGATGTGTAATAGTCTTTTGTGAAAAATTTAAGCTTATAAATTCCAAAAGCCCTATTTTCAGCTTTTTCATATGGTAATAAATCTCCTATTCTACCATTTTCTTCGGTAAATTCTTCACTTACTTTTTTCCACTGTTGATTTGCTTCCAACTTATAAAGCTCAACTTTTACTTTAGGAGCAGGTTGTCCAGAAGTAATATCCAAAACATGAGTACTTAATTGATATTCAGTAGCACTCAAAAACATTGGCACGCTTGCTAGTATTAATAAAGTTTTTTTAATAGAAAACATTTTCTCTCCTTGTATAATATTTACAAAGAATATTATACAAGAGTATTATTAATAATTAAAATCAAATAATAAAAATTATAAATTAATTATAATTATTTAATTGTTAGACTTATAATAAAAAATAATTATAAATTATTTTTTAAGCTCTTTAATACGCGCTGCTTTACCGCGTCTATCTCTTAAGTAGAATAATCTTGCACGGCGTACACGACCACGACGCAAAACAGTAATACTTTCTAAACTTTCACTATAAATAGGGAAAATTCTCTCAACGCCAACATTATTAGCACCCATTTTACGCACGATAAAAGTTTCACTTACGCCATTACCTCTTCTAGCAATACAAATACCCTCAAAATTTTGGATTCTTGTTTTATCCCCTTCTTTGATGCGAATTGCAAGCTTTAAAGTATCACCAGCACGAAAATCTGGAACATTTTTACCTTCAATTTGTTTTGCTTCAAATTGTTCTATATATTTATTTTTCATAAAAAATCCCTTATTTTTTGCGTTCATGCTCTAAAAATAAATCTGGACGAAAAAATTTCGTTTTGCAAGACGCCAAAGTAGTTTTTAAACTTGCAATTCTAGCGTGATTACCCTTTAAAAACTCTGAAGGAGTATAAAATTTTTTATTTTTTTTCTCAAAAATAAAAGGTTTTGAAAAAGCAGGCGCTTCGAGTAAATTATTTTCAAAGCTTTCTTCTTCCAAACTTTCCATATTCCCTAAAACCCCGTTAACATTTCTTAAAATCGCATCACACATTACAAGCGCAGGTAATTCTCCTCCTGTTAAAATAAAATCCCCTATGCTAAAAACTTCATTCGCAAAAATTTCAAGCACTCTTTCATCTATACCTTCATAACGCCCGCATACAAAAACTATATGTTCTTTTTTACTTAAGCGTTTGGCATCTTTTTGATTAAAGGTTTTACCACTTGGATTTAAAAAAATAAAATAGGGATTTTCTTTTTTTTCTTGAATACTTCTTAACACCTCATACATAGGTTCAGCTTGCATCAAAAGTCCAGCTCCGCCACCTATTTTATAATCATCGACTTTATGATAGGAATTTTTAGAAAAATCTCTTGGATTATAAAAATTAAGTTTAAAAAGTTTTTTTTCTTTTGCTCTTGCAAGTATAGAATCTTGAAAGTAAAATTCCATAAGATTAGGAAACAAAGAAACGAAACTAAATTTCATGAATTTTCTAAAATTAAAAAAGCATCTTGCGTGCAAAAAATCTGTCGTTTTTCTATATCTATATTTTTAATAAATTTATCTAAATATGGAATAAAAAATATTTTAGGATATTTTTTTTCCACCCATTTTTCATCACTTTGAATTTCAAATAAATAAGAAGCTCCAGTTTCCAAGATATCAACCACTTTACCTAATCTTTTATCTTCTTCAAAAACTTCACACTCTAAAATATCAAAATAAAAAAACTCATCTTTTTTTAATTTACAAGTTTGTCTGCTTTTCTCGATACTCTGAAAAAGAATAAGATTAGTTAATTCTTTGGCCTTTTCTATATCTTCATAATTTTCAAATAAAACAGTAGAATTGCTTGCATTATAATGCTTAATCTTTAACATTTCTTTGGTGTTTTTTATAAAAAAAGTAGCATCTTTTTTAAATTGAGAAGAAAAGTCGCTCAGGTTATGCAATTTTACATAACCCTTAAGACCCACAGTTTTACCAAGTTTTGCAACTTGAACAAAATCTTTTTCACTCAAGTGCTTTTACCGTTACTCTATAAGAACTTGCATCCTTACTCTTATAAGCAGAGATTACGGTTTTTATAGCATTGATCATTTTTCCATTTTTACCTATAAGCTTACCTGTATCAACCTTATGTGCAAAAAGAACAATCTCAAAAAAATTTTCACTTAATTCAATTTTTTGAGTATCAATCTGTTCAGGATAATCTGCAATTAATTTTGCGTATTCTCTAAGAAAATTCTCTACCATGATTATTTACTAGTGATAGAAGCAACTTTATCGCTAAGTTTTGCACCAACACTTTTCCAATAAGCTAAACGCTCTGCATCAACTTTAATTACCTCAGGTTCTACCATAGGATTATAATACCCAATACTTTCTATCCAACCACCATCACGACGTTTTCTACTATCTGTAACTACAATACGATAAAATGGTCTTTTAGTTCTACCCATTCTTGTAAGTCTAATAACTGTCATTTATACTCCTTAAAAATTAAAAATTTTATTTATAGATACTATAAAAAGTATTTATAAATAAAATTTAAAATTGTCTTCTAGCTTGACTCATCATCTGTGTTAAACTTTCCATTCCTTTTTTACCTGAAAATCTTTTTGCAAGTTTTGCTGCATTGCTAAATTGTTTTAAAAAACGATTGACTTCTACCTGAGAAAGACCCGCTCCATCTGCTATACGACGTTTTCTAGTATTATTTAACAAATCAGGATTTTCTCTTTCTTTTGGAGTCATTGAAGAAATCATTGCTTTAATGCGTATAATTTCTTTAGAATTATCCAAATCTATATCTTTTACCGCATTTGCCATTCCGCCAAGTCCTGGTATCATGCCAATTAAAGATTTCATACTTCCTAATTTTTTAATACTTTCCATTTGATTAAGAAAATCATTAAAATTAAATTCACCTTTTTTAATTTTTTGATTAAGTTTTTTAGCCTCTTTTTCATCAATAATCGCAGCAGTTTTTTCAGCTAAAGTTGCCAAATCACCCTCACCCATAATACGACTTACTATACGATCTGGTATAAAAACTTCTAAATCTGCTACTTTTTCACCCACACCAATAAATCTTAAAGGAATACCGATTTGTTTTGCTATACCTAAGGCTACTCCACCTTTAGTATCTGCATCAAATTTTGATAAAATTACCCCGCTGATACCTAAAACTTCATTAAAACTAGCCGCAGTCTTAACCCCATCTTGACCACTCATTGCATCAGCAACATAGAAAATCTCATCAGGATTTAAAACATCCTTAACTGCTTTTAATTCATTCATCAAAGCCTCATCTATAGCCAAACGTCCAGCAGTATCCACAAGCAAAACATCTACCATAGAACTTTCAGCCTTTTTTAAGGCCTCTTTAGCAACCCTAATAGGATCTTTTTCATTTTCTATGAAGAAAAGTTCAATTTCATTAGCTTCACAAAGTTGTCTTAGCTGCTCCACTGCCGCTAAACGCTGTAAATCACAAGCTGCAACTAAAACTTTTTTATTGCGTAATTTTAAATAATTTGCAAGTTTGATAGTGCTTGTAGTCTTACCGCCCCCTTGCAAACCTGCCATTAGAACTACTGTTGGGGGTTTAGAAGCAAAAACAAAACCTTGATTTTTGCCATTGACACTTAAAATATTTTCTAAATTTACTTTAATGGCATTTAAAAATTGTTTTTGACCTATTCCGTTTTGCTTTACATCTTCTTCTATCAAAGTCAAAAGCTCTTTAGTTACCTTATGGTGAACATCTGCTTTTAAAAGAGCTTTTTTTAAGGTTTCTAAAGCGTTCTTAAGTGCTTTTTCATCATCAACAAAACGTAATTTATTAATCGCTGATTTAAAAGATTCGCTAACTAACTCAAACACTTTATTACCTTTCTATAAAATTTTTAAATTAAACCTTGCATTATACAAAATTTTTTCTTAAATGGCTTTAAAAATCTAAATTTTTTATCTCAAAGCCAACTTTTGTAAAACTATTATCTAGCTCAGCCTTAAAATAATAATCAAAAATTTTAATTTCATAACTATGTAAATACATTCTATCGCTTGAAATTTTAGCATATTTTTCATCACCTACAACGCCATGTTTTATAAATTTAGCATGCACTCTGATTTGATGAGTTCTACCTGTTTGAATGACTATTTTTGCTAAGGTTTTTTTTGACTGCATCATGATAGGAGTAATGATACTTAAGGCACTTAAACCATCTTTTGAAACTTTACTTAATGCCCCACCTTTTGCTTTTATGGTAAAAATAGGCTCATTCACTTCAACCTCTTCAGCCAAAACCCCATCTAAAACCGCAATATAACTTTTATAAACCCTGTGTTTTTTAAATTCTTCTATACAAAGCTTTCTAAAATCTTCATCTTTGCAAAGCAAAATCACACCGCTTGTTTCTTTGTCTAAACGATTTAAAAGCTTGGCATTAAATTTTTTCTCCAAGTCTTCACTCACATAAGCATAAGGTTTATTAATAGCAATAATCTTATCATCTTCAAAAATAATTTGAGGATTTTTGGTTTTTATCACATTAAATCTTGCCTTATCGCTCATCAAAGCTCTAGCAACCACAACTTTTTTTCCATGTGAAAAAACACAACCCTTATCAATCAAATCTTTAGCTTCACGATTTGAAATTTTTTCTTGCAAAGCTAAGAGTTTATAAGCTTTTTCTTGCATCAATTCCCTTTTGTATGGTCTGTATGATAAGATCTAAATTTTCTTTTTTGGAAATTTTAGCTTTTAAATTTAAATAATGAATTTTATCATTTAAATCTTTTAAATTTTCGCAAAAATATACATTTTCTACTTCTTCAAATAAAGCCTTTTGATTATGAATAAATTTCCCACTGATTAATACATTGTCAAAATATGCCACTTCTATAGGATTGTGTCCTCCTATGCCTTCTATGAAAGAACCTCCAAGCACAACAACATCAGAAATTGCATAAAAATTTACAAGCTCTCCTAAAGCATCTAAAAGCAAAATTTTTTTAGCAAATTTCTTATTTTCATCTTTTAAAGAACTAAATTTTTCAAATTTCAAACCTTTGTTTAAAAGCAAATTTTCAACTTCTTTAAAACGCTCAGGGTGTCGTGGGGCGATAATGAGTTTTTCATTTTCTTCTAGTTTAAAATGATCAAGCAAAAGCTCTTCTTCATCTTTATGCGTACTAGCAAAAATGATAAGCTTTTCCTTAGGTTTGGCATAAATTTTATTATTTTTAATTTCTAAATTTGCCTTAATATTTTTAAAAATTTTAACATTTTTAGCTCCCAAACTTTCAAGTCTTACTTTATCTAATTCACTTTGAGCAAAAACTTCATCAATATAAGAAAAAATTTTTTTATAAAAAAAAGAAAATCTTTGATAAGAATGATAAGATTTATCAGATATTCTTGCATTAAGCAAAATAATCTTAGTTTTATAAATGTGTGCCATGAAAATAAGCATAAGCCAATATTCTGCTTCAAAAATTACCAAAACCTTACAAGGCTTAAACCAAAAAGGCAAAAAATTTTCAAAAGCAAGATAATTTACCTTTTTACAAAATTCTTTTGCATATTCAAAACCTGTTTGAGTAATAGTAGTTATTCTTGAATCAAATTTCAAAACCAAAGTTTTAATACTTCTTACCTCCCCGTAAGAACAAGCATGAAAATGTACATCAGCTTTTTCTTGATGTAAATTTTTATAAAGAAAAAATCGGGATTTTAAACTAGTTTTATATTTGGATTTTAAAAAAGAAAGCAAAAGAATAAAGACGGCACAAAATAAAAATGCCGCCCAAGTTAAAAAATAATAAAAAAAGATCAATTTTGTTCTTCTTGATCTTTATAAAGAATTCTTCCACAATGAGGGCAAGTTACAATCTCTTCACCTTTTACAACAGACAGATAAGTCTTATCGTAAATTTTCATAAAACATCCATAGCATGCTTGTTTTTTAACAGGAACTACAGCAGTATTTTTCGCCCATTTGCGAATTTTTTCATAAAAACTTAAAACTTTTTGATTCATCTCGCCCACAAGTTTGGTTTTTTTATCATAAACACTCATTCTATCTTTTTCAAGAACTTCCATTTCAGATTTAATGCTTACTCTAATCTCATTAATATTTTGCTCTTGTTTAATTTTTTCTTCTTCAAGTTCTTTTTTATAAGTTTCTTTATTCTCTAAAATTTTATCCAGTCTTACAATTTCATCATTTGCAGCGTCTAATTGCTCTTTTGCAATATCTTCTTCAATTTTTAAAGCATTAGCTTCTTTTTCTGTTTTTACTGCACTACTTTTTTTAGAAAGCTCTTTAATTTTTGCCGAAAACTCAGAAATATGAGCATTATTTTGTACTTTTTGATTTTCTATATCTTTGATTTCTTCATCGATTTTTTCTAAATCTGTGTTGATTTTTCCTATTTTTAACTCAGCATCTTTTAAAGTCTTATTAATACTGTCTATTTTTGGTTCATAACTATCAATTTCTTGATCTATTTTTGATAAAAGCACTAATTGTTCGAGATATTTATTCATTTATTTTCCTTAAAAATATTGAAATGGATTTTTTGAAACTGTTATTATAGCTTGTAGCGGCAAATTTTTCAAGTCTTTTGCTAAACATTGAGAAAAATATCTCTCACTTTCAAAATGACCCAAATCAATAAGACTGATTTGATTACTAAGTGCCTCTAAAGCTTGATGATATTTAAAATCTCCGCTTAAAAAACAATCCGCATCTACTTTAGAAATTAAATCCCCACCACTTCCAGTACATATAGCAATACGCTTAATGTCTTTTTTACCACAATTGCTTACACGTAAAATTTGTAAATTTAACTTTTTTTTCACCCAGTCACACAAAGCTTCAAAAGACATAGAATTTTCGACATAAATTAAAAATTCATCTTTAAAAGAAATTTTAAAACCTAAAATTTCTTCCGTAAAATAAGTGTTTAAATGACTTAAATCGTAATTTGTATGCATACTGATTAAAGAAATATTTTTACAAATCATTTCTTTAATAAAAGCTCTAGGATAAGTCTTGTCATATAAATCTTTTAAACTTTTAAATATCAAAGGATGGTGTGTGATAATTAAAGAATTTTCACTCGCTTCTTTAATGATATTTTCATCAATATCTAAGCTTAAATAAACAGTTGAAATTTCACTATCCCTATCTCCAAGCAAAATTCCACTATTATCCCATGATTCTTGGATATCAAAGGGACTTAATTGATCTAAAAAATTATAAATTTCACTCAGTTTCATTTAAATTTTTCTTATAAATTTCAGCACAATTTTTCGAAAGCTCACGAATTTTTAACATATAATCTTGTCTTTGTGCTACAGAAATTGCTCCTCTTGCATCTAAAAGATTAAAAGTATGTGCAGCAAGCATACAATAATCATAAGCAGGTAAAGCTAGTCCTTGTTCTAAAATATTTTTACATTCTTTGTAAGAATTTTCAAACTGCTCATTTAAGATCTTAACATCACTTACTTCAAAATTGTATTTACTAAATTCATATTCACTTTGCTTATGCACATCTGCGTATTTAATTTTTTCTCCATTAAATTCACTCCAAACTATATCATAAACATTATCAACATTTTGAAGATACATGGCTATTCTTTCAAGACCATAGGTAATTTCAGCACTTACTAAATCTACTGCTATACCGCCAACTTGCTGAAAATAAGTAAATTGAGTGACTTCCATACCATCAAGCCATACTTCCCAGCCTAAACCCCAAGCACCCAAACTTGGACTCTCCCAATTATCTTCAACAAAACGAATATCATGACTTTTTAAATCAAAACCCAAATTTTCAAGACTTTTAAGATATAATTCTTGAATATTATCAGGACTAGGTTTAATCAAAACTTGAAATTGATAATAAGCGCCTAAGCGATTAGGATTTTCACCATAACGTCCATCAGTAGGCCTTCTACTTGGAGCCACATAAGCAGCTGCCCAAGGTTTTTTTCCTAAACTTCTTAAAAAAGTTGCTGGATGAAAGGTTCCTGCACCTGCTGGCATATCATAAGGTTGCATAATCGCACAACCTTGCTCTTGCCAATAATTTTGTAAATTAAGTATCATTTGTGAAAAAGTCATTGTTTCTCTCTTTATTGTTCCATATTTTCAATAGGTTTTTCTAAATTTTTATTCATTTCCAAATCAGGCTCTGTCTTAGCTCCAAAAATTTCTGCGGTTTTACTCCACATTAATTTATATTTACGCTTGAGAAATTCTATCTCTTCACGCGCATGTTTTAACTCATTATTTAAAGTTTCTATAGTTTTTCTATCTTCATCATAAAGTTCTTGCATAGAATAAAGAGCGTCTTTTAAAAATTTATTCTCATTTTTTAATGCTTCAAGTGTTTCATCTTTAGCATCTAAAACTTTTTCATGTAAATTTAAAATAGTTCCTATTGTTTTTTCAACAAAACTTTCTCCTGCTAAAGTCATTGAATTTACCATTGCAGTTTGAGATTTTGCAGAACTAGGCACTACACTAAAAGTGCCTTGATGAGCTTCGATGTAAATTTTACCCTCTTCTTCTTTAAAATTTAAAGCCCCATTGGCCATCATACCCTTAACCACATCTTCATTTAAATGCACAAGTTTACAAAATTCTTCAAGTTCAAGATAGGTTTGCATTTTTATCCCTTATAATAAAACTTCTACTTCTTTTGAATCAGATACAAGTTTTTTTTCTTTTTCAAGACGATCTTCTTTAAGCTTTTGTGCTAAACCAACATCATAAATAGCTAAAATTTGCATAGCCAAATAAGCAGCATTGATCGCTCCAGCCTTACCAATAGCTAAAGTTCCTACAGGAATTCCACTAGGCATTTGCACCGTAGAAAACAAAGAATCCATACTTGCAAGATTGCTTCCTGACATAGGCACTCCCAAAACAGGTTTTGTTGTATAAGCTGCAACAGCTCCAGCTAAATGTGCTGCCATTCCAGCTGCTGCTATAAAAACTTTCGCACCTTTTTCTTCAGCATTTGCAATATACTCTTTTGTTCTTTTTGGACTACGATGAGCTGATGAGATAATAAGTTCATACTTTACCCCAAAACTTTCTAAAGTTTTAGCAGCCTCTTTCATAGTCTCATAATCACTCTTGCTTCCCATTAAAATAGAAACAAAATTCATCTATATTTCCTTTCTTAAAAAACTTAATGCACTGATTTTATTTGGTAATTGGATTTCATGTTCATTGCCACTATGAATTTCGCTAAATTCTTTATTGTTTTTAGCAATGAGTTTTTTAAACTCTATAAAATATTTATCCTCTTTTTGATAAATTTTACCTAGTTCATTATCGCAAGTTTGAATCACATCGCCTAAAGGGGCTAAAATTTCATAAGGCGTGTTTAAAACGATTTTCCCTTTACATTTAAAAAAGCTTCCATCTTCGCTTATAGCATGCACTTGATGAGAACCTTCTTCTATGCTTGTATTATGATTTTGCGTGTCGGTTTTTTCCAAAGGACGCGAAACAAGATAGCCATCTGTAAAACCACGATTTTTAAGTGTAGCAATCTCTTTTTCATACTTACTTGACTCAAATTTACCCTCTAAAGCATCTTGTATAGCCATTTTATAAGTCCTTGTTGTAAGCGCAACATAATATTCGCTTTTAGTACGCCCTTCTATTTTAAAAGCACTGATACAATTTTCTTGCATGATTTTTTCTATATAAGAACAAAGATTTAAATCTTTAGAATTAAAAATATGAGTACCATTTTCATCTTCTTCTAAGCGAAATAAAGTGCCATTTTCTGGATTTTTAGCATAAAGCTCATAATTAAATCTACAATCATTTGCACAAGATCCACGATTGCTCATTCTTCCACTTTGCACAGAGCTTATTAAACAACGCCCTGAATAAGCAAAACACATAGAACCATGCACAAAAGCTTCAAGTTCAATATCGCAATTTTCCTTTAAAGCTTTAGCGTCTTTAAGCCCTAATTCTCTGGCAATTACAACCCTTTTAGCACCCATATCCTTATAAACTTGAGCATCTAAATAATTTAAAATATTTGCCTGAGTAGAAACATGTAAAGAAATTTCAGGTGCAAGTTCTTTAACAAGACGCATAGCTCCAACAGAAGCTACGATAAAAGCATCAGGTTTCATCTCACGTAATTTTAATATATGTCTTTTTAAACCTTCAATTTGAGAGCTTAAATGAAAACCATTTAAAGTAACATAAATTTTCTTACCACGCTCATGAGTATATTTGATAGCTTCTTCAAAACTTTCATAATTAAATTCTCTTGCAGTGCGTGATCTTAAAGAAAAATTATTCACACCCGCATAAACCGCATCTGCGCCATAAGCCAAAGCAATTTTTAATTTTGTGAAATTTCCTGCAGGAGCTACTATTTCAGGAATGATCATTTTTGCCCTAAACTTGCAATTAAAGCTTCTATATCATCATTACTTACAACATCAGCAGTACTATCGCCTTCAATATGCACTGCAGAACTTACACGTTTTTTATCATCAATTTTACCTTCAAATAAAGAACTCATATAACGGCTTAAAGCACGCATTACATTAATAACACGTTCGATTTTTTGACGATGTATATCTTGATACTGCATTGCATCCATTGCCATCATCACTTCATCTTGTCCACTTTGAAGATTTCCGACAATCTCCTTAGAACTTTTTTTAGCTTGATTGTTTAATTCTAAAGCTTCACCGAAACTTTCCACATTAGGAAATTTTTCATTAAGTTTAGAAAAAATATCAATATTTTTTTCTATTGCTTTATTTATTTCTTTGAGTAAACTTTCAGAATCCGCAAAAAAATTATTAATACTTTCAAGCTTATCCATCATTTCCGTTGCTTTAAGCTCGCTATCTTTTGTAACATCATCTAACTGATGTACAACTTTATGCTCCTGATTTGGTGGGGGTGGTGGCCATACTACACTAGGATTAGGTTTGTAATCAGCTATTTTGACATCTTCTAGCATCAAAGCATCTTCTTCGGTATTCGATTCTTCGGTTTTTACCTCTGCTTCTGTCTCTGAATCAAGATCAACATCACCATTCATCAAAGCATCAAGCTCTTCTTGAGTCATTTTTTTCCTTTTTTTAAATCTAGATTTTCAATAATTGCTCAAAATTATAATCAATTTTATCTAAAACAAAAATATAAATTTTTATTTTTTTAATCTTTTTAAATTAAATTTTTAAATTTATTAAAAAAAATATATTAATTAAATCTTAATTAAAAATTTTATGATATAATTTTATAAATTTAATTACATAAAGGAGTAAAAATATGGGAAAATTTGTTAATAATATAGATGATTTTTTCAAATTTTGCAAACAAAATGAAGTGCTTTTTGTTGATTTTCGTTTTACGGATATGATAGGAACTTGGCATCATATTACCTATAATCTTCATGCAATCAATGAAGAAACATTTCAAACTGGCATTCCATTTGATGGAAGCTCAATCCATGGATGGCAACCTATAGAAAAATCAGATATGATTTTAAAACCTGATGCGCAAAGTGCTTTTTTAGATCCTTTTACGGCTGATCCTACTATCATAGTATTTTGTGATGTGTATGATATTTACAAAGGACAAATGTATGAAAAATGTCCAAGAAGCATAGCAAAAAAAGCAATGGAACACCTTAAAAATAGTGGCATAGCTGATACTGCTTACTTTGGACCAGAAAATGAATTCTTTGTTTTTGATAGTGTAAAAATAGTTGATACTACTCATTGTTCTAAGTATGAAGTTGATACCGAAGAAGGAGAGTGGAATGATGATAGAGAATTTACCGATAGCTACAATACTGGACACAGGCCAAGAAACAAAGGTGGATATTTTCCAGTTCAGCCAATTGATTCTTTAGTAGATATTCGTTCTGAAATGGTTCAAACCCTTGAAAAAGTAGGTCTTAAAACTTTTGTTCATCATCATGAAGTTGCACAAGGACAAGCTGAAATAGGAGTAAATTTTGGCACGCTTGTAGAAGCAGCTGACAATGTTCAAATTTATAAATATGTTGTAAAAATGGTAGCTCATTTAAATGGCAAAACTGCCACTTTTATGCCAAAACCTTTATACGGAGATAATGGCAATGGTATGCATGTTCATATGAGCTTATGGAAAGATGGAGTAAATTTATTTTACGATAAAGATGGATACAGTGGACTTAGTCAAACTGCTATAAATTATATAGGTGGAATTTTAAAAAATGCTAGAAGTGTTGCAGCTTTTACAAATCCAAGTTCCAACTCTTACAAAAGAATAGTTCCTGGCTTTGAAGCTCCTTGTATTTTAACTTATTCTTGTCAAAACAGATCAGCAAGTTGTCGCGTTCCTTATGGTATAGGTAAAAATTCAGCTCGTATAGAAATTCGCTTCCCTGATAGCACTGCTAATCCTTATTTAGCTTTTGTTAGTCTTTTAATGGCAGGTCTTGATGGAATCAAAAATAAAACCATTCCTGTGGGTCCCATGGATGAAAATTTATTTGATCTTACTTTGGATGAAATACGTGAAAAAGGGATAGAGCAATTACCACATACTCTAAGAGGAAGTTTAGAAGCTTTAATCCGACATAATTCTTATTTAAAACCTGTAATGAGCGATATTTTTATCGATGACTATCAGCATTTAAAATTTGAAACACAAGTTTGGCCAGTAGAAGCTCGTCCAACTGCTTATGAATTTAAAACTTGCTACTCCTGCTAAAAAATTTAATGGCGTTTAACACGCCATTAAACTAAAAAAGAATTAAAAAATTATTTATTTTGCATCAACTATCGCTTAAGCTGATTTACAATTCCTAGCATATCATCACTTGTTGTAATTGCTTTAGAACCCGCTTCATAAGCCCTTTGTCCTGTGATAAGATCTGTCATTTCTTCAACAAGCTGAACATTACTAAGTTCTATAAATCCATGTCTTATCGTTCCAAGTCCATCTTGTCCTGCTATACCCGCAACAGGTGCACCGCTTGCTCCTGTTTCAAGATAAAGATTATCACCCATAGAATGAAGACCTGCTGGATTTATAAACTGAACTAGCTCCACTTGGCCAATTTGAGTTTCTTGTTGCTCCCCTGGTAGCATTACAGAAACGGTTCCATCTGTAGCAACATTAATTGCTGTTGCGCCTTCAGGTATTGTCATTTCAGGTAAAAGTCTATAACCATCTGAATTTACAATATTACCTTCATTATCTTTTGTAAATTGCCCATTTCTAGTATATCCTATAGTGCCATCAGGAAGTTGTATTTGAAAAAACCCATTACCTGCAATAGCCATATCAAGACCATCAGTACTTGTTGATTTTAAATTTCCTTCAGTAAAAACTTTAGTTACCGCTGTTGGACGCACACCCACACCCACTTCTATACCCGAAGGAGAAAGAGTAGTAGCTGAAGTTGAAGTTCCTGCATACTTCATAACTTGATACATAAGATCAGCAAATTCTGCACGACTTTTCTTAAAACCTGCTGTATTAACATTGGCGATGTTATTTGAAGTAACATCAATTTGTGTTTGCTGCGCTACCATTCCCGTAGCAGCAGTATGAAGTGATCTCATCATTTTTAATCCTTTTTTTTATTTTATTTTAAATTATTTAACAGCTGCAAGCTTATTGATAGCTTCTTGATTTAAGTCATCCATATGAGCTGTCATAACTTTTTGATACATTTCTACCATTCTGTTTGCTTCAATCAGTCCTACCATTTCAGTAACTGGATTAACATTTGATCCCTGAGAAAAACCTTGGCGAATAGCATTGGAGTTTTCCAAATCTCTAATGCGGGTTAGATCATCTATTTTATAGACATTATCCCCATCTTTTTGCAAAGCTCTTATATCATCTACTTGTGCTACAAATAATCTTGCATTTTGAGCTCCATCAACCTCAATGCTTCCGTTTTTATCAACGCTAATTTGAACAGCACCATTAGGAATGCGTATGCCAGCATTCTGAGGATTATTAAAATAATCACTACTTAATACCTTGTATCCTTGCTTATTTACCAAATAACCCTCATCATCAAGTTGAAAATTTCCATCTTTAGTTAATCTTACTTCTCCATCTTTGGACTGAACCAAATAAAAAGCATCTTCTCTAGTCATTGCCAAATCCAAAGGATTGTTTGTGGCCTTTAAAGAACCTAGGCTGAAATCTGTATATTCTTGAGAAACTTGCGGAATTCCATCTATTGTAGTATTTACAAAACGAGATGCATCTCTTGTGTGATTTTCTATAGGCAACTCATCCTGAGTTTCTTTAAAAATCCTTTTAAAATCTGCAATAACCACATCATCTCTTTTGTACCCACTTGTATTAATATTGGCAAGATTATTAGTAATCACATCAAGTTTATTAAACTGAGTTACCATTCCACCAGTTGCTTGATAATATCCATTTTGCATATTTTCACCTATAAAATTAAGATTTTATAGCTATAAAAGCAAAGAGTGTTCCAACTTTTAGAAACAAAGAAAAATAAATATTTGAAAGATTGTTAGGAGAGAATTTTAAACTATAAAAAGCAAGATTTGACTCAATCTTGCTTTAAAAATCAATTTTAATCCATTTGACGACGCAAGAAAGTTGGTGTTTCAATTTGCGCCATTATCTCTTCATCATAACCACCGCTTACCTTTTTAAGACTTAAATAAGGATTTTTCTTAGAAGCTTGAGCTTCTTCGGTAGATTTTTTAGCTACTGTATCTTTATCTTCAAACCCTGTCGCAATAATAGTTACTTCAACTCTATCTTCCATGCTATCATCTGTGGTAGAACCAAAAATAATCTTAGCATTTTCATCAACAATTTCTTGTATACTATTTGCTGCTGCTGAAATTTCAAACAAAGAGCAATTAGAACTTGTTTTAAAATGTAAAATAACTCCCTTGGCACCTTTAATATCCATTCCATCAAGCAAAGGAGATTCTATAGCGTTTGAAAGAGCCTCTTCTATAGCATTTTCACCACTAGCACTACCAACACCCATAAGTGCGAGTCCGCGATGACTCATGATGGTTCTTACATCTGCAAAGTCAACATTAATATCTCCATTATCAAGCAAGATAGACACCATACCTTTTACAGCACGAGCTAAAATATCATCAACCAATCTAAAAGCATCTTTAATGCCTGCTTTTTTATCAATAATGCTCAATAATTTTTCATTTTGAATTACAAGAATAGAATCACTTTCTTTTTTAAGCTCAAGGAGACCGCTTTCAGCAAGTTTTTTTCTTTGTTTTCCTTCGAATGCAAAAGGCATAGTTACAACAGAAACAGTTAAAGCTCCAATCTCTTTAGCTGCTTGTGCAATAACTGGAGTGGCACCCGTTCCAGTACCTCCACCAAAACCTGAAGCAATAAATACAATATCACTTTGACTAAGACTTGCTTTTATTTCTTCAAAACTTTCTCTAGCACTTTCTGCACCTACCTCAGGAAGCATACCAGCGCCTAAACCTTTAGTTTTTTTCTCGCCAAGTTGAATTTTAGTTTTTGCTAATGAAATTGAAATAGCTTGTGCATCAGTATTTGCTGCAATTAAATCAAGATCATTTAATCCCATTTTAACCATATGGTTGATCATATTACCGCCACCGCCACCGCAGCCTATAACCTTAATTTTTGCACCTTTATTATGTTGCATTTCTTCTACTAAAAATTCACTCATAAAAATTTCTCCTTGTTAAAATTGATTCATAATTTTATGCCAGATATTTGAAAAAACGCTAGGTTTTTTTTCTTTTGGCTCTTTAAAATCTAATTGTTCTTGTATTGCAATTGTATCATTTTCTTGCAAATTTTCATCAAAAAAATCAGATTTTATTCCACTTTCTGTATCTTTTTGCAAAACAATATCTTGTTTAATTTGACGATTAAAATTTTCAATTTCCCCTTTATATCTTAATTTCTCATTAGAATCAAGTTCATAAGGCGTAAAATACCCCGCTCCATATAAACAAAGTCCTATAGCACAAGTATTTTCAGGATCGTTAAAAATTTCACTAAAACCAGTAATCAAATCTTTTCTTGCAGTAGCCAGTCTAACTGAGCGATTATCAAATGTTGCAGGAGCTAGCTCATCAATACCTGCTAACTTAGTCATTCCACCTGTTAAAACAACTCCACCGCCTATAGCATTGGCATAACGATTATCACTTAAGATTTTTGCCAAAATCATCAAAGTTTCTTCCGCTCTTGCATAAATTACATTTGAAATAATATCCAAAGAAACTTCATTAACCTTTCTTTCATCACCCATTGAAGGAATTTGTATAAGGGTATTAGGTTGTTGCGAAAGAGCTGCATAATTAAGCTTGATTTTTTCTGCTTCTTTTAAAGGTGTATGCAATGCCATTGATAAATCTTGGGTAATATTAATCGAGCCAATTTGCAAACAATCATTATATCTAATTGAATTTCCAGTATGAACAACCATATCACAAATCGCTCCACCCATATCAATCAAAACAGCGCCTAATTCCTTTTCGCTATCATCTAAACAAGCTATAGCTGAAGCATATCCTGAAAGAACTATATTATCCACTCTTAAATCAGCTAATTCAACTGCTTTCTTAAGATTTTTAATATGAGATTCTTGCGAAATCACTATATGGGTTGAAACTTCTAAACGATTGCCACTCATTCCCAAAGGATCATCAACATGTTCAAGATCATTAACCTTAAAATTATAAGGCAAAACATGGATAATTTCATAACCACTTGGTAGATTGGCAGTATGCTTAGCTGTACTTACAGCACGATGAATTTCTTTAATGCCTATTTCATGATTTGGAATATTAACAACACCTATACTATCAACGCTTTTAGTATAAGCACCTGATATAGACACCACAACCTTATCATAATGAACGCCGCTCATCATCTCAGCACTTCTAACAGCTTCTTCGATAGATTTAGAAGCAAGCTCTATATTGGTAATGGCACCTTTTTTAACCCCGTTAGTTTTCGACTTGGAAAAACCAATAATTTTTAATCCATCTTCATCTTTTTGAGCAATAATGGCACAAGTCTGGGTTGAGCCTAAGTCAATTCCTAATATATTCAAAATCAATTCCCTTTATAATAAATTTTTATCGGATATATCTTTTTAAGTTCATCAACAAGTTCTTGCTTAAGCTCATTTACTTTTAAATTTCGCAAATTTTGCTCAAGCATAGTTTTGTATTGTTCAAATTTATCGGAGTTCATATCTAATTTTTGTTTATTTATTTTATATAATATTGCTTTATTGTCATTAATGACCACATAAGAACTATTTTGGTCAGTATTAAATACATTCATTAAAAAATAAGCAAACTCAGAATCATTTAATATCTTATCGCTAAGCTTTACACTCTCTCGAGAACTATCTCGACTTACAAAGCCTATATCATCGCCTTTAAAATTTACTAAACTATTTTTAGCTTTTTCTTCTAAATTTTTTCTAGCTTGTTCGCTTAAATACATAGGTAAAACTTCTTCTCTAGCTTCTTCAAAAGTTTTATTTCTTATAGGATCTACTTTATTTAGTTTAACTATGATATATCCGTTATTATAAGGTACTGGTCGCAAAACATCTCCATTTTTAGCTTTATTCAAAAGATCAATTGGATAATAAACATCAGATTCACTAATATTTTGATCTTTTTGAAAATTATCTTTCCCATTTTTTAAATCTAAAAATTTAGCATTAGCCACATTCTTTAGTTGCATTAAAGCATAATCTTTAGCAACTTCATTTTTAGCAGACTGAAAATCCATCACTTTACCTGCAAAATCTTTATATTTTAGTTTATTTTCATCTTGATTATAAAATTTTTCTAATTCTTTGTCGTCAATTTTCTCATTGCTAACTGGCAAAAAATAAGTTGAAATTTCATATATTTTTTTAGTTTTATAATCTTCTTTATGTTCATTCCAAAGCTTTTTTAAATCTTCTTCGTTAATCTTAATATTTTTTTTGTCATAATCAATTTTTGCAATACTTAAAGCATCTTGCATGAAATAACTAGAAGCTAACATTTTTAATTCTTCATCTTTGCTAGGAATATTAAAAATTTGATTAAGTTTATCGGTAATTACTTCACTTGCAAGTTGTGTTTCATAATCTTTTGGAGTTAAATTATTGGCATTTAAAAGTTCATAATAAATTGTTTTGTTAAAATCCCCTGTAGGATCTTGAAATTCTCTAGTATTTGCAAGTTTTTGTAAAATTTCATTCTCGTTTACGCCAATACCCAAATCTTTGGCAAAATTTAACAAAAGCTTATCTTCAACAAGAGAGCTTAAAGCTATATTTTTAATGCCTAGTTGCTCAGCATTTTCTGGAGTTAAAGCACCATTGCTAATTTGATTATAATAACTTAAAATTTGTCTATATCTAGTATCAAATTCGCTAAAACCTATCTTTTCATTTCCTACAGTTGCAACACTCGAACTTCTATTGAGATTAAAATCATAAGCACCCCAACCTAAAAAGCCAGCGCCAACAAAAGCTATAGTACTAACCCATATAGTAACAACAAGATATTTTTTGTGATGTTGCATCCAAGTAAGCATATCATTCCTTGATTGAATTTAAACTAGATATTGTATCGTAGAAGTGTTTAAGTGGAGTTTAATTATATAATTTTTACCAAAAAAATATTTGTTCTTTAAATTTTATGATTTTTACAATGAAATTTAGTTATAATTATAGCTTATAAAAATTTATTAGGATTGATTTTGGAAATTCCTCATATCCCAGTTTTACTTAATGAAGTTCAAGAGATTTTTAAAAATCTTAAAACAGGTTATTTTTTAGACTGCACTTTAGGATTTGGCGGACATAGTGAAGCTTTGCTTAAAAATCATCCTGATCTTAAATTCATTGCTTGTGATCAAGATCAACAAGCTTTAGAATTTTCTAAAAAACGTCTTAAAGATTTTCATAATAGGATAACTTTTATACAAAGTAATTTTAGTGAAGTTTTAGAAAAAATTTCACACAAAGAAGAATTAAGAGGTATTTTAGCAGATATTGGAGTTTCTTCATTTCAACTTGATAATAACGAAAGAGGTTTTAGCGTAAATTCTGACTTTTTGGATATGAGAATGAATCAAAACTCCAAAATATCGGCTTATGAGATTATTAATACTTATACAAAAGAGCAATTAATTTCCATTTTTAAAGAATATGGAGAATTACACGATGCACATTTTATTGCTGAAAAAATTTGCTTAGAAAGAAGTAAAAATCCAATCAAAAGTGCCAAGGAACTTTATCAAATCATAGGAAAAGGCAAACAAAATCATAGAAAAATTTCCAAAGCTACTTTAACATTTCAAGCCATTAGAATAGAAGTAAATCAAGAACTTAAAGTGCTTAAAGATTTTCTTGGGCATTTAGAAAATTTAAAACCAAAAAATTGCATTTTAGCAATCATTAGTTTTCATTCTTTGGAAGATAGAATAGTAAAAAATTTTTTCAAAAAATGGTCAAAAAACTGCATTTGTGATGAAAAAATAATGCGTTGCGAATGTGGAAATAACCATAGCCTAGGGCAAATAATAACCAAAAAAGCTATAAGCGTAAGCAAGGAAGAACTTTTAAAAAATTCTCGCTCTAGTTGTGCTAAAATGCGGGCTTTTTATTTTAATAATTTGGATAATAAATAATGCTAGAAGATGATTTTATAAAAGAACGCCAAAACATACGCCAAAAAATGCTGAAATTTTCTCGTGCCATAAATCAAGGCAAACCGCTTGATGATGATTTAAGAGATGAAATTTCTAGCGATGATATTTTAAGACGTCGTTTTAAAAAAAAGACTCCTAATAAATTCTTAGAAGAACTCGATGAAGAGTATGAGTCAAAACATACTAAAAAATCAAATATATATTTAAAAGAAGATCTGATCAATGTTAAATTAGAAGAAAAGCAATCTCTTGCTAAAAAAATTTTTTCCAAAATGAAAGAAAGAAAAAAAGAAGAAAATAAAAAAACTAAAAAGATTTTTTCGTTTGGAAGAAAAAAAATAAACGAGATAAAAAATATTCAAACCAAACCAAAAATTCAAACAAAAAATGATCAAAATCCTATCCAAGATAAAAAAGAAAAAAAAGAATCCATAAAATCTATAGAAAAAATTCAAAAAACTGAGCCCAAGATACAAATTTCTCAAACTATAGAAAAACAACCCAATATTAAACAAAGTTTGGAAAATTTACAAAAAAAGATAACACCACAAGAAAATAAACAAGAACTTCCAAAACCACCTAATCAAGCTCAAGAAAAACAACAAAATGATGAAGATACTCAAAAAGCAAAAAATGTTTTACTAGAAGGCTTCTCTAATGCCACCAAAGAAGATAGAAACCTAAATTTCAATCATCTTCTTTTTGCGGCTTTGCTTGTTAGTTTTGCGTTATTTTTATTTGCTCCACAAATTTATATTAGAAATCAAATTTATTATCTTAGTAGAGAAATTGCTACATTAAGAACAGAAGAAAGCGTTTTAAACGAAGAAAATAAAGATTTAAAAAGAAGGCTTGAAAATATGCGATTCCAAAATCAAATTTTAGATTATTTAGAATGAATAATTTTATCTAAAACATACTGCTCTAAATTTGCTTTTGGAATTTCTTCTTTTAAGGCTTCCTTATAAATTTCACCTGCCATTATAGAGTATTTTTCATAAGTAAAATAAGGAAAATGCAAAGCCCAGGCTTTTTGTATTATTTTTTTTGAGATTATTTTGCGAGTATAAACTTTAAAAATATCATATCCTATAAATACACAAGCAGTAACCATAACAGCACTCACTATGCTTATATGAAAGTCAAGTTTTGTTAAAAAATAATGAGTAATTAAAAGCAATGGCAACAAAACCACAGCACAAAAAACACCATAATAAATATAAGAATTTAGAATTTTGAAATTAAAATTTAGCTTAGAGGGATCTACAAGCATACCGTCATTAAAAAGTGCATTTGCTTCTAATAAATCTTTTATAAGAACAGGTTGTTCTGATACTTTAAATAAAAAACGAAGGCTAAATTCTTTAAATTTTTTCATAATCCATGCTTTATTTTTTAATTAAAATTTTATCCAAAGAAAATTAATTCCAACTAAAAAATCATTTTCATAAATAAGCACAAGTCTTTAAATTTTTTAGATATAATTTAAAATGTCAAATTTTTAAAAATACTTTAGAAAGAAAGCCATGAATTACTATCAAGAACTTAAAAAATACCTCAACAATAATCTTTTTACAAGCTATTCTTTAGAAATTGACTTTCCTAACATTTACAATTTTAACGCAAATCAAAAAGCCTTTAAAGATATTTTAACTAAAATTACAAAAATTTACGACAAAAACAAATTTACAAAACAAAATGAACATCAATTTGAAGATGAATTTATATCAAAAGTATTAGAAATTTTAGGGTGGTACTTTGTAAGACAGGATGAAAAAATCATACAAGGAAAAGTAGAAAAACCCGATTTTCTACTTTTTAGCAATGACAAATTAAAATCAAAATACGAAAATTTAGACAAAGAAACAAAAAAATCAAGCAATGATTTCACAATCATTTTAGAGTCAAAAGCTTATAATATAGAAATAGACAATAAAAAAGTAAAAGACAACCCACACTTTCAAATTCTAAGATATCTAGGTAATCTTAAGAAAAATTATGGTTTTTTAACCAATGGTAGATTTTGGCGTTTTTATGACAATTCTATACTGAATTCAAACAAAGTTTTTTACGAAATCAATCTAGAAAAAATCATTGAAGATCAAAATATTGAAGCTTTTGCGTATTTTTATAGCGTATTTAGCGCTTTTAATTTCACAGAAAAAGAAGATCATTTAGAAATAACTCTACAAAACAATAAACTTTCAAAAATCAAAATAGAAGATGATTTAAAATCTATCATTTATGGAACCAATGGAAATGAATCTTTATTTGAATTCATAGGCTCTAGAATTTACAATAAAACAAAGGCGGATTTAAAACTAATCTATGAAAATTCTTTATATTTTATCTTTAGGCTTTTATTTATTGCTTATTTTGAAGATAAATTTGAAATTATACTAGAAAAACATAAGTATTTTAAAAGTAAAATCAGTCTTAGAACCTTACTTGAAAATTTACAAGAAGATGAAAGCTCAAGTGGTGGTTTTGGAGAACTTGAAAATATTTTCAACATTTACAACAAAGGCAAGGGAAATTTTGACATGCCTGTTTTTAATGGCGGTTTGTTTGATGAGAGCAAAACCGCTCTTTTAAGCACGCCAAAAATCTTTAACGATAAAGATTTAAAATTCATTTTAAACCAATTATTAAATTTTAAAGATAAAAATCTAAGCTTTAAAAGAGATTACAAAACTTTAAGTGTAGAACATTTAGGAACGATTTATGAAGGCTTGCTTTCTTATTTTTTTGAAATAGCAAATGAAGATATTTACTATGTAAGCTATAAAGAAAAATCAAAAGAAATAGAATGTTATTTTGATAATTATGATTTTAAAATTTTAGAAAAATCAAAAAAAGTAGAAAAATACACCTTTTACAAAAAAGGGCAAATTTACCTTAAAAATACTAGCAACTCAAGAAAAGCAAGCGCAAGCTTTTACACACCTCAATCCATAGCTAATTTTTTAATCCAAAGTGCTTTAAAAGACAAACTAAACAATGAAAATATTTTGAAATTTAAAATACTAGACAATGCTTGCGGTAGTGGACATTTTTTAGTTGGAGTTTTAAATGCTATTACACACATTGTTTTATCAGATTTTGATCATTTTACAAATTTAAAAGAACTTTACGAAGAAGAAAAAGAAAATATTTTAAACTATATAAAAGATTTTGTGCAAGACTATGAAGTAGATGAGAGTGATATTTTAAAACGACTTTTACTAAAACGCATTATTTATGGGGTGGATTTAAACCCTTTTAGCATAGAGCTTACTAAACTTAGCCTTTGGATAGATAGTTTTATCTTTGGAACCCCACTTTCTTTTATAGAACACCACATAAAGTGCGGCAATGCCTTGATAAATTCTAATCTAAGTGATTTTAAAGATTTGATAAAACAAAACTCAAGCAACCTTTTTACAAATTCCATAACACAAGAATTTGAAATTTTACAAGAAGTATTTGAAAAACTTGACAATCTAAAAGATACCAACGAAGAACAAATCAAACAATCTAAACAAATCTATCAAAATGAAATCACACCAAAACTTAATAAACTAAATTTATATCTAAACTATATCAACACGCTTCATTTTGTCAACAAAGAAGAATTACAAATTCTAAAAGCCCTAAGTCAAGATGATATACAAAATTTAAGCCAAAATGAACAAGCAAAAAACATCATTAGCAAATATCAAAAAGAATTTAATTTCTTTAACTATGAGTTAGAATTTCCTGAAATCATAGAAAATCAAGTCTTTAAAGGCTTTGATATCATCATAGGTAATCCACCTTGGGATAAAACTAAATTTAGTGATGATGATTTCTTTCCACAATATAAAAGCGATTATAGAAGCTTAATCGCTAGCAAGAAAAAAGAAATTCAAGCAAATTTGCTGGCTAAAGATTATATAAAGCAAAATTATGAAAAACAAAAAGCATATATAAATGATTTAAACGAGTATTATAAAAAAGCTTATCCTTTAAACAAAGGCAGTGGAGATGGAAATTTATTTCGTCTTTTTGTAGAAAAAAATCTTTCTCTTTTAAAACAAGATGGAAATTTAGCTTATGTTTTACCTAGTGCTTTGATGTTTGAAGATGGAAGCTTAACTTTAAGAAAAGAAATTTTAGAAAATAAAACTTTAGAATATTTTTATAGTTTTGAAAATAGACAAGCTATATTTGCTGATGTGGATTCAAGGTATAAATTTGCTCTTATGCAAGTAAAAAACACACAAGCAAATCACACTCATCAAATCAAAACGATGTTTTATAAAACAGATATAAACTCACTAAAAAACAAAGATGAAATTTTAACTCTAAATTTAGAAGATATCAAAAAGCTAAGCCCAACTCACCTAGCCTTAATGGAGTTAAAAGACAAACAGGCTTTAGAAATTCTAAGAAAATGCTACAATGCTTTTCAAAACTTATCTTTTGATTATATAGATTTTAGAAGAGAACTTGATATGACAAATGATAAAGATTTGTTTATAGAAGAGTTTAGGGAAGGACTTTTACCTTTATTTGAAGGCAAAATGATACATCAATTTGATGCAAATTTTAGCCAAACTACTTATTTTTTAGAAAAGTCTAAATTTGATGAGCGTTTAAAAAGCAAAGAACTTTCAAGAGCTAAAAAAGCTACACAAAAAGAATTAAATCCTAAATTGATAAAATACGATAGAGAATTTTTTAGACTTGGATATAGAGCTGTTGCAAGTGACACTAACGAAAGAACTTTGATAGCTTCTTTATTGCCAAAAAATTGTGGATGTGGAAATAGTGTTTATTCTAACATTCCAAAACAATATATTTTAAAAGATGATAAAATTTGTATAGATATAATGCCTTATGAAAAGATTTTATTTGTTTTGGCTTTGTTTAATTCTTTAGTGGTTGATTTTATCATAAGAAATATGGTGCAAATCAATGTAAATAAAACTTACCTAGAAAGAATTCCTCTGCCTCAACCAAGCGATGAAAAAATTCAAAACAATGAAATCTATAAAACTCTAACTAAAAATGCCTTGCTTTTACAACTTTACAATGATAAAAATCATCATTTTGATGAACTAAAACAAGAATTTAATATACAAAATGAAGAAATTCCAAAAACGAAAAAAGCTTATGATATCTTAAGAGCAAAAAATGATTTATTAGTTAAAGAACTTTATGGTTTAAGCGATGATGAATTTTCTTATATGATAAGCACTTTTAAAGTTTTAAATGAAAAGCAAAGTGAATATATAACCTTGCTAAAAACTATATAAATGAAAGATTTATATAGTTTTTAAAATTTAATTTTTACCGATAAGTTCTTCTGTGATTCTAGCGATTTCTAATTCTTCATCTGTAGGAATAACAAGCACTTTAACTTTAGAATTTGCATGATTTATCATTCTTTCGCCCGAAATCCTTTGTTTGTTAAGTTCAAAATCTAACTCGATACCAAGATGAGCTAATCTCTCACATACTTTTTGTCGAACCAAACTATCATTTTCTCCTATGCCACCTGTAAAAATAATAGCATCGGTTTTTGGCAACACAGCAAAGTAGGATCCTATATATTTAACAAGACGATAACAAAACATATCAAGAGCCAAGCGTGCTTTATCATTACCTTGTTCTATCTCTCTTTCTATATCTCTAAAATCATTATAACCGCAAATTCCATATACTCCACTTTTTTTATTCATCAGTGTATCTATTTCTTCTATAGTTAAACCCTTAAGATGACTAATAAAAGGTAAAATAGCAGGATCTAAATCTCCACAACGCGTTCCCATAATAAGTCCTTCAAGTGGAGTAAATCCCATAGAAGTATCTACACTCTTACCTTTTTCTATGGCACATACACTTGCACCATTTCCAAGATGAGCGGAGATAACATTTAGTTCACTTTTATCTTTTTCAAGCAAACTTGCCGCTCTAGAACTGACAAAAGCATGAGAAGTCCCATGAAAACCATATCTTCTAATATTATGCTTATCATAAAAATCATAAGGCAAAGCATACATATAAGCAAAATCAGGCATAGTGCGATGAAAAGCTGTATCGAAAATAGCCACATTTGCAACACTAGGTGCAGCTTTAATCATTGTTTTTATACCTGCTAAATGGGCAGGATTATGCAAAGGAGCAAAAATACTAACCCTATCTATCTCTTTAAGAACATAGTCATCTACTAAACAATGCTCACTTAAATTTCTTCCCCCATGAACTATACGATGACCACAGCCATCAAGAGCATTTAAATCCGCTAAAATTCCTGATTCTTTAAAAAGCTCATTGACTATACTAAGTCCTTCTTCGTGATTATTTATCGTTAATTCTCTTTCAAAACTTTCATTATTTAAAACATTTTTTAATATAACTTTTGAATTTTGCTCTCCGATTTTCTCTACTAAGCCACTCGCTTTAACGACTTTATTATCAAAAAATTTAAATTTAATCGATGAAGAACCCGAATTTAAAACTAAAATTTTCATTTATTATTCCTTTCTATTGAGCTTGTATAGCACTTAAAATAACAGTATCTACAATATCATCTACCAAACATCCACGACTTAAATCATTAACAGGTTTTTTAAGACCTTGTAAAATAGGACCGATTGCTAAAGCATTAGCAGTTCTTTGAACTGCTTTATAACAAATATTTGCTGCATTAAGATCAGGAAAAATATATACATTTGCATGGCCTGCTATCTTAGAATTTGGCATTTTCTTTGCTGCAGTTTTTGGATCGTAAGCGCAATCAAACTGCATAGGACCATCTATATTTAACTCAGGGTATTTTTCTTTAGCAATCTTTAATGCTTCTTTTACAAGATCTACACTTTCCCCTTTACCACTATCACCGCTAGAATAAGAAAGCAAAGCTATTTTTGGTTCAAGTCCAAAAGACTTAGCAGTCATAGCACTTACATAAGCACTAGTTGCAAGCTGTTCAGCACTTGGATTTGGATTTACAGCACAATCAGCAAAAGCTAAAACTTGATCTTCAAGCCCCATAAAGAAAATTCCCGAAACAGAACTAATACCTTCTTTGGTTTTAATAAGTTGCAATGCAGGGCGAATCGTTTCAGCCGTAGTAGTCGATGCTCCACTAACCATAGCATCAGCTTTTCCAGTATGTATAAGCAAAGTTCCAAAATAAGTTTTATCCTGAACTAGCATCTTAGCCTCTTCTAAACTCATTCCTTTAGATTTTCTTGCCTCGTAAAGAATGGAAGTAAATTCTTGATTATATTCTGAATTGAGTGGATTCATAATTTGTATAGTACTTAAATCAAGACTTAATCTAGCAGCATCTTGTTTGATTTTTTCCTCATCACCCAATAAAATAAGATCAACAACTTTACTTTTTAATAAAATTTCAGCAGCTTTTAAAATTCTCTCATCATTACTTTCTGGCAAAACAACAGTTTTTTTATTTTTTACGCTTTGTTTAATCAATTCATATTTAAAACGATGCGGAGTTATAAAATCATACTCTTCAAGCTTTTGCACTTCTTCAAAATTAAAATTTTCATTAATCAAAACATAATTACGACCATCTAGGGCATGATCGAAATATTTTTGAGCTATAAGTTTATCTTCATCGTTAATAATAGCAGCAATAGGGGTATTAAGATTTTTAGCCAATTTTATACTAAGATCAAATCCATCAAGTATTCCAAATTCACAAAAGCTATTTACAAGCACAAAATCGTATTTGCGTTTTAACTCTTCGTATTCTTCTAAAATAACATTAAAAAAATTATGAGGATCTTTGCTAAATTCCTCCATTGCTTCTCTAAAGGTAAAACCATAAGCACTTTTTACGGTTTGGTTAATATTAAATTCTTCCAACCAACCTTGCAAAACAGGGACACGATGTATGTATATCACAGGACAATAAATTGCGATATTTTTGTAAATTTTGCTATAATTTTTAAGCAAATTTGTACTAATAATAGTATTTAATTCATCACTTCTAGATCTCATCAAATAAAGATTTGCCATCATTTTCTCCTTGAATTTATAAATGTGGAACACTCTTTGCTTTTTCTAATTTTAACAAAATAAAAATAAAAAATTTATATTTTAAAGGACGAAAATGAAAAAAGTTTTATTTTATGTGTTACCGTTTGCGTTTTTTGGTTGTTCTGCAACGGTTGATCCACAAATTTCAATGAAACCACCTGCTTATGTAGAAGAACTTGCACCAAAACAAAGTAATAATATAGAAAGTGCACCAGGATCTCTTTTTGGCAAAGGGGATAATCCTTTATTTTCAGATAAAAAAGCTATGAATGTAAATGATTTAGTTACAGTTATTATACAAGAAAGCACCACTCAAAGCACACAAGCCAATAAAGCAACAAGTAGAACTAATACCTCAAATTTAGGCGGAGGTGCTTTAAAAGGAAGTTCAGGAGTGGTAGCTAATGCTCTTAATAAAGTCAATGCTTATTCTAATATAGGCTTTCAAACCAATAGTTCAAACAACTACACAGGAACAGGCTCACAAAGCAGAAATGAAAGTTTCAATACTACAATTTCAACACGTGTAATTAAAATTTTATCAAATGGTAACTATTTTATCGAAGGTTCAAGAGAGCTTTTAATCAACGGAGAAAAACAAATCATACAATTAAGCGGTGTTATTCGTCCTTATGACATCGGTCAAGACAATACTATAGATAGTAAATATATAGCAGATGCTAAAATTCTCTATAAAACAGAAGGTGAAGTGGATAGAAGCACAAGAAAACCTTGGGGTAGTAAAGTTATAGAAGCGATATGGCCATTCTAAAAGCAAGGTTAAACCTTGCTTCTTGGCTTTTATTCTTTTGCAGCCCTACTTTTAACCTCATCTTCAACTTCAGTTAAAAATCTATCTACAAGTTCGCTTTCTTTTAATTTAGCTACAACTTCACCATGTCTTATAACAAGTCCTTGATTTTTTCCAAAGGCTATAGCCACATCAGCACCTTTAGCTTCACCCAAAGCATTTACCACGCAGCCCATGACACTGATATTTAAAGGTTCTTTTATATGCTTGGTTTTTTCCTCTACGATTTTAATCGCACTTAACAAATCACTTTGAATCCTACCGCAAGTTGGACAAGAGATGATATTTACTCCGCTTTTTTGCACTCCGCTATCTTGTAAAATCGCCCTTGCTACACGAATTTCTTCTTCAAGTTCGCCCGTCATAGAAACACGCATAGTATCGCCTATACCTTTAAGAAGTAAATTTCCTAAAGCTATAGAACTTTTTACGGTGCTATGAAATTTAGTTCCTGCTTCAGTTACCCCTAAGTGAAAAGGATAGCCACAAAGCGGTCTTAATCTCTCATAAGCTTCTATAGTTTTTTGAGCATCTGAAGTCTTCATGGAAATTTTAATATCAAAAAAGTCTAAATCCTCTAAAAGCTTGATATTATACATCGCACTTTCTAGCATAGCATCGACACCATAGCCAAATTTATCGCTAAATTGTTTTTCTATGGAGCCGTGATTTACACCGATGCGTATAGGGATACCCTGTTCTTTACATGCTTTTACCACTTCTTTGATATTTTCTTTAGAGCCTATATTGCCAGGATTTATACGCACTCCATCGATAAATTCAGCACAATATACAGCCAAATTATGATTAAAATGAATATCTACGATTAAAGGCAAAGGACTTTTAGCTTTAATCTCTTTTAAAGCCCTTGCATCAGCCATATCCAAGCACGCCAAACGCACTATATTTGCTCCTGCAAAATAAAGACGATTGATTTGTTCTAAAGAACCTTCTATATCTCTTGTTTTAGTAAAAAGCATCGATTGAACTGAAATAGGTGCATCACCGCCTATTAAAACATTTCCTACTTTGATTTGTCTGGTTTTGAATCTTTTATACTCCATAACTTCACTCTTTGAAAAATTTTAATATCAAATTTTAACTTTTTATTGCTTTAATTAAAGTTTATTTTTGATAATATATTTAAATTTCACGACATTTAAATATTTATGAATTATACATATAAATTAAATACAATTAAAAGAGGTTATATGCAAAATCTTTTACTCTATATAAAAAATAACCTAACTCCAACCTTGGCTCAAATTCTTTTACAAGCTTTAAAAAATTCGAATAATGAAAAATTTTTTACCTTTGTTTTGGAAAATATTGAAACAATTTGCACTTGGCTCAATTCTAGCGAATTTGAGAATAGATATTTATCAACAAAACATCCTTATCCACCTTTAATCAATCCTAATTTTATAGAAATAGATGCTAGTCGACATTGCGCAGAATTAGCTTGGGATTTAAATTTGCCCCTGCCTAAACACTATAAATTTATCTATATTTCTCCACATGGCGTTGGAGCAGCAGCATTTTTAAGATACCTTAATCAATGTTGCGATGTAACTTGTTTTGCCTCCTGGGTTTTACCACCTGATGCCAAAGAAAGATATTGTCTTAATTACATGTGTCTAAATGACAATACAATTACTCAATATGCTATTAATATATCAGAAATTAATCTATCTTATTTTGATAAATATCTATCTTTATTGGATTTTAACTCTAAAATTATTTGTGGAGTTCGCGATCCAATAGGAATTTTAAAGCATAACTGGGGAAGAGATTGGAGTAAAGTTTTAAGAAACTATCCCCCTGAATTTAATCTAACTTATGATTGGCGTTATTATATTGACTATCTTACTCATCAAAATCATAAAATTAAAATCGATATAAACGAACTACAACAAGGAGTTTTTATCATCTCTTATTTATTAAAATATTTTAACAAAGACAATGTATACTATCTTGATATGGAAGAAATCCGCCAATCAAAGGCCTTCGATACTATGAATTTACTTGCTATAAATTTTAATTTTACCCCCCCCCATAAAGATAAATTAGATTTATTTAAAATTAAAGAATTTAGAGGTTATATTCGCTATCTTTTTCCTATTACACTTTATGCAAATTCTAAGGATATTAACAATACCTTTTATCTTAATACTCCTAAAAATAATAAAAATTTTAATATTGATAAAACTTCTAGCATTCCCATAATTTTAGACAGAAAACACATTAATAATGAAAAAATAGACATAATACAAGAAATTATAAAAAATGACCTATGTAATGATATGGGTGTATATATTGATAAAAATAATTTTAAGCAATTAGAACAAAACAATCTTTTATTTTCAACAATTAAACATTATTTACATAATTTTTTACATCAAATTAAAATAACCATAGACGAAACAGAAACAAAAATGATGAAAGAAAAAGATGTGATAGATTATTTTATAAAAAATAAATCACTTATTTATACTTTTTTTAATATATTTGAAAATGAACTAAATCATTTAAAACAAACACATCCTCATATTATTGACTCTTGGAAATATTATAAAGAATTTGAAAAGATATACAAAGATAAATAATTATCTTGCTTACACAAAATCAATAGGATCAATATCTGCACTTACATTTTTAAATTGCAAAATATAATTTTCAATTGCCACTAAAGCTTTGTGATTTTCACTTCTAAGTAATAAATAAAAACGATATTTTCCATGCAGCATTTCAACTCCACAAATTCCATAGCCTACCAATTCTACTTGTTTGATATTTTTAAATTGATAGGCAAGTTTTTCGCAAAGCTTTTGTGAGGATTGTTGATCCTTATCTTCTATAAGAACTCTTAAAAGGCGTTTAAATGGAGGATAAAGATCTTTTCTATTTTCTAACTCATCTTTTAAAAAAGCATCATAATCCTCTATATACCTTTCAAAAAAAGCTCTATTTTTTGTTTGCAAAAGTACTCTTGCTTCGCCTTTACGCCCTGCCCTACCTGCAACTTGCATAGCTAAAGCTAAAGTTTCTTCACTCGCTCTAAAACTAGGACGAAACAAATACTCATCAAGCCCTAAAATCACACTCAAATCCACACTATGATAATCATGCCCTTTAGCAAGCATAGAGGTGCCAATAAGTATATCGATCTTATTTTCATTAAAGTCTTTTAAAATAGTATTAAGCCTTTTAACGCTTGTGATTTCATCGCTATCAAATTTTACTATTTTTGCTAAAGGCAAAGCATTTTGCAAAAGCTCTAAAAGTTCAGCAGTCCCCATTTTTCTAGCTTCTAACATTTCTCCTTTACAACTTGGACAATTTTGCTCTATCAAAGAAGTATAATTACAATAATGACATTTTAAAACATTTTTCTTTTTATGCATACTCATAGCGATAGAACAAAAAGGACATTTTATCGTTTCCCCACAATCCTTGCAAATGATTTGTCTAAAATTAGCCCTTGTAGGTAAAAACACTATAGCTTGTTTTTGATGTTTTAAACTTTTTTCTAATTCGCTTAAAAGCATAGGTGTTATACCAAGCTCATTTTCATCATATAAAAAATGTTTTTTACTGTCAAAAAAAGTTCCTTTTAATCTAAAACTTTTTTGTTTATAAAAGCTCGTTAAAGATGGAGTTGCAGAACCTAAAACCACTTTAATATTATTTTTTTGACCCAAAAAAAGTGCTAAATCTCTTGCATTGATAAAAGGCTGATTAGAAGCCTTATAAGAATTATCGTGTTCTTCATCTACTACAATAAGTCCTAAATTTCTAAAAGGCAAAAACAAAGCCGATCTTGCACCCGCTACTAAAAGCACTTCTCCCTTGCAAAAACGCTCTAAATATTCTTGCTTTTTTTTCTTTGAAATTTTAGAATGCCACAGGAAAAAATTATCCTTAAAATACACTTCCAAACGCTTTTGCATTTGTGGAGTGAGTGCGATTTCTGGCATCAAAAGTAAAGCTTGTTTACCCTGTTCTAAACACTCTTTTATCAAAGAAATATAAATTTCAGTCTTGCCACTACCTGTATCAGCAAAAAGCAAGGAATTATTTTCTTTTTGAAGAAAACTTAAGGCATTTTGTTGTTGATTGCTTAGCTTAGGGGTATCTTTAAAAAACATTTTGTGACATTTATACTTAGGACTAGTTTCAAAAAAACCCAAAACAAAACCAAGTTTTGAAGCATAATAATAAACAATAAAATTTACCAATTCAAACTGCAAAGGAGTTAGAAAATACCCTGTAATTTCTTTAATTTCTACGGTTTTAAAATCAGGTTTTTGACATTCTTTAAGCACGATAGCTTTAAGGTTTTTTTTAGTTTTTAAATCCACTAATACTTGTGTTAAAGGTTTGATTTCATCAAAACTATGAAAAGTTAAATTATCCAAATACAAACCACAAATTGCAAGTTCATAATATCTTATATCAGATCTTTGCATCTAGAACTTCCTATACACTTTAACAAACCTTCTTTAGAATCATAAATAAATTCAACCATCTCTTTGGCATTTAATGCAAATCTATAGTGATTTTTACCTATTTTTATCCAAGATTTAAAATCAGAATAAATAGGTGTATCAAGCAAAGAATAATCACAATCATTTAAACAATAAAAGAGTTTTTCTTTGGCTTGATTGTTTTGTGCATTATCTAAAATTTCTGGAAAATTTAAATTTTTAAGTCTCATTTGACTACGCATTAAAGCAAGAGCTGAGCTTAGCATTTCATAGTCCATTTTTAATTTTAAAATTTTAACCTCATCTTTTGTAGTATTGATAAAAGATAAAGATAAGCTTGATAAAATTCCCAAAATCAAAATCACAAAAACAAGCTCAAGCAAAGTAAAAGCTTTATTCATTTTGTCGGGAGTTCTTCATTGATTGCTTTTATTAGTTTCTTAAGTTCTCTTTCTAAAATATAATTTTCATAACTTTTTTTAACAAACGCATCTACAAAGCGTTTAAGTTCTATTTTTTTAGTACCGCCAGAAATTAAAGCGATATCATCTTCTAAAAAATTTGCAAATTCTTCACTGCACTTAACAATGAAATCTTTTGCATTGACATTAACAATAACTTGTTTTAGATTATCTGCCAAGAACAGCCTCTATTTTCTTATAAATATCTTCGCTTTCTATATTGCGAGATTTAAGTTCTTCTTCTAAACGCATGATTTGATTGCTTTTTGCTTCATTTTGTGCTTTCACACTTACAAGCTCATTTCTTAAAGCCTCATTGGCTTCGCAAACTTCGTTATACTTTTCAATTAATTCATTTACTTTATCTGTCATAGTATTGATTATTTTTTCATCAAACATATTTTTACCTTCTTAAGAAATTTGTAATTTATGGAAAATATTATTTGATATTGTAGCAGAAAAAAATTTAAATTTAGGTTTTTATTGTCAATTAATTTTTAATTAAAGCATTTTCTTTTAAAATTTTTTCAAAAATAAAAATAAAGTAGAAAAATGTTAGAACTTACCAGCGAATTTAAACTCAGTCCCGATCAACAAGAAGCCATAAAAGGTATAGTAAAAAGTATAAAAAAAGGCAACAAATATCAAACCTTACTAGGCGTTACAGGAAGTGGAAAAACCTTTACCATGGCAAATGTCATTAAAGAACTTAATATACCTACCCTTATCATGAGTCACAACAAAAGCCTTTGTGCACAACTTTATAGCGAATTTAAAGGCTTTTTTTCTAAAAATCATGTGGAATATTTTATATCTTATTATGATTATTATCAACCTGAAGCCTATATCCCACGCACTGATGTTTTCATAGAAAAAGACAGCTCTACTAATGAAGACTTAGAGCGTTTAAGACTGAGTGCTACTGCTTCTCTTTTAAGTTATGAAGATGTGGTTTGTATAGCTAGTGTTTCAGCAAATTATGGACTTGGCAATCCAAATGAATACATAGGCATGGTTTTAATCTTTGAACTAGGTATGCAAATTTCACAAAAAGAACTTTTAAAAAAACTTGTAGATATGGGTTATAAAAGAAATGATAATTTTTTTGATCGTACAGATTTTAGAGTTCAAGGAGATATTATAGACATTTATCCAGCTTATTATGAAGATGAAGTAGTAAGACTTGAATTTTTTGGCGATGAACTTGATGCTATGTATCATTACAATGTTTTAGAAAATAAAAAAGGCAAAGATTTAAAACGCTTCATACTCTATCCTACAAGCCAGTTTAGCGTGGGCGAAACAAGACTAAAACAAGCGATAAAAGATATCAAAGCAGAACTTAACGAACGCCTTGCTTATTTTGAGCATGAAAATAAACTCGTAGAATATCAACGCCTTAAACAAAGAGTTGAATTTGATCTTGAGATGCTTACAAGCACAGGAATGTGTAAAGGCGTTGAAAATTATGCAAGGCATTTAACAGGACTTAAAGAAGGTGATACTCCTTATACACTTTTTGATTATTTTGCGATTAAAGATAGGAAATTTCTTGTTATAGTCGATGAAAGCCATGTATCTTTACCACAATTTAGAGGTATGTTTGCAGGAGATAGAAGCAGAAAACAAACCTTGGTGGATTATGGTTTTCGTTTGCCTTCAGCCTTGGATAACCGTCCTTTAATGTTTGATGAATTTATCCATAAAAATTGTCAATTTCTTTTTGTTTCAGCTACACCTGCACCTTTAGAACTTGAACTTAGCAAAGAAAACATCTTTCATCAAATCATGCGTCCTACAGGACTGCTTGATCCTTTAATAGAATTAAAAGATAGTGATAATCAGGTTGAAATTTTATTTGATGAGGCTAAAAAAGTCATACAAAGAAACGAACGGGTTTTAGTAACCGTGCTAACTAAAAAACTCGCTGAAGAACTTACAAGGTATTATTTAGAGCTTGGTATAAAAGTCAAATACATGCACTCAGACATCGATGCTATAGAACGCAATGAAATCATAAGAGGTTTAAGAAGCGGTGCTTTTGATATGCTAATTGGCATTAACTTACTTAGAGAAGGACTTGATTTGCCTGAAGTTTCACTCATTGCCATTATGGATGCAGATAAGGAAGGCTTTTTAAGAAGCACTACAAGTTTAATCCAAACCATGGGAAGAGCAGCTAGAAATGTCAATGGTAAGGTTTTGCTTTTTTGCAAAAAAATCACAAAATCCATGCAAGAAGCTATGGATACCACCAATGAACGCCGCAAACTTCAAATGGCTTATAATAAAAAATACAATATCACGCCAACTTCAGTCAAACGCCATATTGAAGAGAGCTTGAAAAATGAAGAGGATTTAGGCGAAATTTATCGCAAAGGTAAAAAACTAGAAAAAATGCCTGCTAACGAAAGAGCAAAAATTGTCAAAGAGTTAAGAAAGCAAATGCTTGAAGCAGCTAAAGCACTTGAGTTTGAAAAAGCTGCTGCTATTAGAGATGAGATTAATAAATTAAGGGATTTATAATAAAAATATATCCCTTGTTCTAACTCCTGCCTCATTAAGTAAAGCACTTAAAATTTCATACTGAAAGTCTTGCAAGGGACGTTTTTCTTTTAAAACTATACCTATGACCCCTTTAGTTTTTTCCCCATCTTCTATAGGTAAATACATAGCATTAGCATTAGGCAAGGTATTTGTACAAACACCTGCTCTTTCTTTATTTGTTGCAACCCATTGAGCAATAGCAATCTCATCAGCACTAAAACAATTTTTTAACATTTGCTTATCATCGTTAAAAAACAACAAAGGTTTCGATAAAATATTGTTTTTATTTATAGGATAAATAATAATAGGTAAATTTAATAATTTTAAAGCTTGATTTCCAAGTTGTTCCCAAAGCTCTTGTTTGCTTTTCACTCTTGCTAACTTTTCACTATTTTCAAGCAAAATAGCCGTTCTATAAGCTCTTTCAGTGAGTTCTTTAGATTGCAATTTTAATCTTCTAGTAAAAACAGCTGTTAAAAATCCAACTATAAACATAGTTGTAAAAGTAATAATATTTCCACTATCATGAACTTTAAGACTAAAAATAGGTTCTAAAAAGAAAAAATTATAAATCAAAACACTTACCAAAGAAGAATAAAAGGCGAAAATTTTATTATCAGAAATAAAAGAAGAAGCAAAAACTGCTAAAATAAAAATCATAACTATATTACTTGGCTGAGTATTAAATTTATGAAATACAAAAGCTATAAAAGTTGCTAAAAGTAAAACTCCTGTGATTTTTAAAAAACCTAAAAAATCAAAACCTTTTTTACTTCGTATTTTAGGAGCAGAAATTTGATTTTCATTAACAAGATATAAATCAATATTGGGTGCTTTTTTAGCAACAGCTTCAAAAATCTCTTCTTTAAACTTTTTTTTATCTTTATTTTTACCTAAAACAATTTTAGAAACATTGCTAAGGCTTGAATACTCTGCAATTTGTCTTGCTATATCATCATCATATACGCTAATGATTTCAGCATCAAAACTTTTAGCTAGTTCTATATTTTCTTCTAAGGCTTTTTCTTCTTTAATATTGGGATTTTTTATATAAAGCGCACTCAATTTAGCATGAAAAGCTAAAGCAAGTCTTGCAGCTGCACGAATAACCTTTGCATTTGAAGCATTAATACAAACTAAAATATGCTCTCCAGTATGATAAGCTAAATCATCATTAATAAGTCTTTGTTCACTTGCTCTTAAATTCACTCTTGAAGCAAGTCTTCTTAAGGCAATCTCACGCAAAGCTATAAGTCTTTCTTGGCGAAAGAAATTTTCAAGTGCTAGTTTAGCTTGTTTTTCCTTATAAATTTTACCATCTTGCATTCTTTTTAAAAGCTTATTAGGTTCAATATCAACAAGTTCAACCTGATCAGCCTCATCAAAAATACGATCAGGAATACGCTCTTTAACTTCTATCTTACTGATATTAGCGACTAAATCATTTAAACTTTCTAAATGTTGTATATTTAAAGTAGTATAAACATCAATCCCTGCTTTTAGAAGTTCTTCTATATCTTGAAAACGCTTTTCATTACGCAAGCCTTTAGCATTAGTGTGTGCAAGCTCATCTACTAAAACCAAAGCAGGTTTTCTCTTAAGGGTAGCGTCTAAATCAAATTCTTTTAATACTATATTTTTATAAGGAATTTCAAGATTAGCTATACTTTCAAAACCTTGTGTTAAAGCCATTGTTTCAGGTCTATCGTGAGGCTCTATATAGCCTAAAACAACATCAACTCCATTATCCCTTAAAGTTCTAGCTTCACTTAACATAGCATAAGTTTTTCCAGAACCTGCAGCATAACCTAAGAAGATTTTTAATTTTGCAAGTTTGTTTTTTTCTTCTTCCTTGGCTTTAACCTCAAGTTTTTTAAGAATTTGTTCAGGACTTTGTCTTTGCATGTTTATTCTTTTTTCATGGCTTTAGCAATAGCTATATTAACAGCTAAAACATTAACCTTTTCTTCCCCAAAAATCCCTAAAAATTTAGACTCGGTATTTTCTTGAATGATTTTTTCTAGTTCTTCTTTGGTAATTTTTGAAGATTGACTTATCCTAGGAATTTGCACTAGGGCTGCTTGAAGACTGATATGAGGATCAAGTCCTGATCCCGAAGCGCTTAACAAATCCAAAGGAATTTGTTCTTTTGTAATTTGCGGATTTTCATCTAAAAATTTTTGCAAATCTTTTTGCACACGCTCTTTTAAAGCAGGATTTGACATAGCATAATTAAATCCACCTGAACTTACACTGCTTTCATTTGTATCACTTGTATTGTAATTTGATACAGATGCTCTTGAATGTAGAAAATAAGGCTTATTAAAATCTTGACCCAAAAGCTTTGAACCTACCGCTTTGCTTATATCCAAAGTCGGACGACCTTCTTTATCCACTAAACTTCCACTTGATTGATAAGGAAAAATAAATTTTGCAACTGTATTTAAAGCAAAAGGATAAACAAAAGTACACAATATTAGCATTACCACAAAAAAACTAAGCAAAGTTCTAAGCATATCACACTCCTAAAATTCTAAGTATCCAAGCTGTAGGAATATCAATTATTTTTATCCCTATAAAAGGTGCGATCATACCACCTAAACCATAAATACTTAAATTTCTTAAAAGCAAATGCTCGCTTTTCATAGGCTTAAATTTAACTCCACGCATAGCAATAGGTATGAGCAAAGGTATAATAATAGCATTAAAAATAAGTGCTGATAAAATAGCGCTTTGCGGGGTAGCCAAATGCATAATATTTAAAATTTGCATTTGAGGTAAAACCACACTAAACATAGCAGGTAAAATAGCAAAATACTTAGCAATATCATTTGCCATACTAAAAGTTGTAAGACTACCCCTAGTAATAAGCAAACCTTTTCCTATTTCAACCACTTCTAAAATTTTAGTAGGATTAGAATCAAGATCTATCATATTGGCTGCTTCTTTGGCTGCTTGAGTTCCTGAGTTCATAGCTATACCTACATCAGCTTGTGCAAGAGCTGGAGCATCATTGGTTCCATCTCCTGTCATGGCTACTATCTTACCTTGGGCTTGTTCTTTTTTAATGGCTTCTATTTTATCTTCAGGCTTGCATTCTGCTATAAATCCATCAAGCCCTGCTTCTTTGGCTATAGTAGCTGCTGTTAAAGGATTATCTCCGGTACACATTAAAGTTTTTATGCCCATTTTTCTAAGCTCATCAAAGCGCTCTTTAAGCCCTGGTTTTACAGTATCCTTTAGATAAATTACTCCTAAAATTTTTTCATTTTTACACACTACCAAAGGAGTGCCACCGAGATTTGAAATTTCCATTACCTTAGTTTCTAAATCGCTAGGAATTTTTCCATTCATTTCGCTTATATAAGCTCTTATAGCATCAAAAGCACCTTTGCGAATTTTTGTATTATCTTGCAAATCCACACCACTCATTCTATTTTGAGCGCTAAATTCGATAAATTCTTTAATATCATTACCTTCTAATTCATAACCCATTTTTTGAGCCAATGTAACTATGCTTTTACCTTCTGGAGTTTCATCTTTTAAAGAGGATAAAACACAAGCTTTAATCATTTCTTCTTTACTTATACCTTGGACTTCATAAAATTCATTTGCCAAACGGTTTCCAAAAGTAATCGTTCCTGTTTTATCTAAAATCATGGTATCAACATCACCACAACTTTCAACAGCCTTGCCTGAAAGTGCGATCACATTAAAACGCGTTACCCTGTCCATACCTGCTATTCCTATAGCCGATAAAAGCCCCCCTATAGTTGTAGGAATAAGACATACAAGCAATGCTACTAACCACGAAATAGGCAAACTCACACCTAAAAATTGCATAAAAGGATATAAACTTACAACCACTACTAAAAAACTCAAACTAAGCACAATTAAAAGAGTATTAAGAGCAATTTCATTTGGAGTTTTTTGACGCGCAGCACCTTCTACAAGATTGATCATTTTATCTAAAAAACTTTCCCCAGCTCCAACTAAAATTTTAATCTTTAAAAAATCAGTTAAAACCGTAGTCCCGCCCGTAACAGAAGAAAAATCACCGCCCGCTTCACGCATAACAGGAGCACTTTCACCTGTAATAGCTGATTCATCAACACTTGCAGCACCTTCTATAACTTCTCCATCATTAGGTATAAGTTCACCTGCTTTAACTAAAACTATATCACCTATTTTTAACTCGCTAGAATTAAGCATTTCTTCACTGCCATCACTTTTTATGCGTCTAGCTTTAGAATCCTTTTTACTTTGTCTTAAGGTAGCTGCTTGGGCTTTACCCCTTCCTTCTGCAATACTTTCTGCAAAATTTGCAAAAAGCAAGGTTACAAATAAAATAAAAGTGATTAAGATGTTATAAATTCTTTCATCGGAATTTCCATTAAACAAAGTAGGAAAAATACTTAAAATCAAAGTAAGAATCAATCCAACTTCCACCATAAACATAACAGGATTTTTTATCATAAAGCGTGGATCAAATTTTAAAAATGCTCCTTTTATGGCATTATTTAAAATTTCTTTTGTAATGAGTTTATTTTGTTTTTTAGACATTGACTCTCCTTAATGCCATAAAGATAAATATTCTGCAACGCTTGATAAAGTAAGCACTGGAAAAAAAGTAAGTGCAGTAAAAATATATATAATACAAACAAGCACAAACATAAAAGTTAAATTATCCGTTTTTAAAGAATTTGCAGTATTTTCTTGTGTATTTTTAGCCAAAAGCGATCCAGCTATAGCAAGCTGAGCTATTAAAACCAAATAACGCCCACAAAACATAGCAAAAGCTGTACTTAAATTCCAAAATAAATTATCATCTTTTAAACCTTCAAGTCCTGAACCATTATTTGCTACCGAAGAACTAAATTCATACAAAATTTGAGCCAAGCCATGAAAGCTAGGATTGCTTATACTATCTTTTGCAAAAACAACAGCTAATGCACTTAAAACAAGGATTAATAAAGGATGGATAAGAATTACCAAAGCTATAAGCTTCATTTGTGCGCTTTCTATTTTTTTACCCAAGAATTCTGGAGTTCTGCCTATCATTAATGCACAAATAAACACGGTTAAAAGCACATAAATAATCATATTCATAAGCCCTACTCCTTCGCCACCAAAAGCTACATTTAACATCATATTTAACAAAGTAGCACTGATGCTTAAAGGATTTAAACTATCGTGCATATTATTGACGCTTCCTGTAGTAAAAGCAGTAGTTACAGCACTAAATAAACTCGAACCATCTGTGCCAAATCTTATTTCTTTACCTTCTAAATTTCCCAAATTTGCATTTAAACCCAAAGAATCCAAATTTGGATTTGACATTTTTTCGCTAAAATAAATTAAAAGCAAAGAAATGATAAAAATAATCCCCATTGCACCAAAAATAACTCCCCCTTCTTTTCCCATAAGAGCAAAACCTTGTCTTTCTTTTCTATGATAAACCATCAATCCAAAAGCTACAACACAGGCGCTAGGAATAAGCATCATGGATAAAATTTGTAAAAAATTTGTAAGTGAAGTAGGATTTTCAAAAGGCATGCTTGAATTAGCACCAAAAAAACCACCCCCATTTGTCCCTAAATGTTTTATAGACTCAAGAGCTGCAACAGGACCTGTGGCAATACTTTGAAATTTATTTTCTAAAGTAAGCACGCTAAAATTTGCGTGATAGTTTTGCACTACGCCTTCAGAGATAAAAATTACAGCCAAAATAAAACTTAAAGGCAACATCAAACGCGTAATAATACGCGTAAAATCTTCATAAAAATTTCCCATTTGCATACCACATAAAGCACGACAAAAAGCCATACAAGCAGAATATCCACTTGCACTTGAAACAAACATAGCAAGTAAAATGCCTGTATTTTGCGAAAGCAAACTTAAAGCACTCTCTCCACTATAATGCTGAAGGTTTGTATTTGTAATAAAACTAATTACAGTATTTAAATTCAAATCCCCTTTCATAGAATTTATCGAATTGGGATTTAAAAAAAGTTTATCTTGCAAATAAAAAATCACGAAAGAAAAAATAGCCACTAAGGCATTAAAAGCAATTAAATGCAAAGAATATTTTTGCCAAGTCATATTTTTTCTATCAATTGCACAAATTTTATAAATTAAGTTATCAATTGGATTAAAAATAAAATCAAAAATAGTTTTTTTACAGCTTGCAATTTTATAAAGATAATTTCCAAAAATTAAAGCCAATATAAAAGCTATAATCAGTGTTATTAAAATTTCTAGCATATTTTTCCTTTAAAATTTTTCAGGATATAATAGAGCATAAAATAAATAAAGAGCAAGTATTAAGCTTAAAACTAGCAAAAATATCATCCGCGTATCCTAATTTGAATTTCACAAAAACGGATAAAAAACCATAAACTACCAAAAGCTAAAAGCAGAAGCAAAGCAAAGACAACATCCATAGGATAGCCCTTTCTCATTGATTCAAAATAGGATTTATTCTATCCTTGTTAAGCTTATATTTTGATTAATACTAATTTTATGATTTATTTATAATTTTTATCTATATTAAATAAAAAGATAAATGAAGAATTTAGCAGGAAAAATCCTGCTAAAAATTGTTAAAGATAACCCGCTGCCATAGCAATAAAATATCCTGCTATACAAGAAGTGATTACACCTATAAGACCTGGCAAAATAAAACTATGATTGATAACAAATTTACCAATGTGAGTAGTACCTGATCTATCAAATTGTATAGTAGCTAAATCGCTTGGATAAGTTGGTAAAATATAATACCCATAACAAGCAGCCGCAAAGGCAACAATTACACCAGGTTCAACACCAATTCCTAAAGCCAAAGGAACAAAAGCCGAAATAGCTGCTGCTTGGGAGTTTACAAATTTTGAAATTAAAAGAAGCATTGCAGCATAAGTCCAAGGATGCTCTTTTACTATATCTCCAAGCGCTGCTTTCATCATAGGAGTGTGAACTGCAAACATAGTATCAGCCATCCAAGAAATTCCAAAAACCGCAACAAGTGCTATCATACCTGATTTAAAAATTTCATTAGAGCCGATTTTCTTTGCATCTGTTTTAGTAAAGATGATAATCAAAGAACCTGCTAAAAGCATAAACATCTGAATAACTGAAACCATGGATAAAACATCCATTTTAGGGTTGCCTAAAGCATCTACTTGAGGAATGCCATTTTTTACAACTTGTCCCCAGTTTGGGCGCAAGAAATCAAATACACCTAATAAAGCTACTAAAGCAATAGCTCCTAAGAAAATCCACATTGCAACCCAATTGCTTTTTGGAAGTTTAACGCCTAAAAGTGTTTTAGAATCCCCGTAAACATATTTTTTAAATTCAGGATCTTTAAGTTTTTCTTGAAATACTTCATCTTTATCCAAATCTTTTCCTCTAAACCAAGAAAAAATTCCTATACACAATACACCAAATAATGTACTAGGTATGGTAATTTGAAGAAGATTGATATAACCATCAAAACCTACTAATTTATGATTAGCATTTAAAAGCAAAGCAGTCAAACTCACAACAGCCACAGATACAGGAGATGCAATAATACCCATTTGTGATGATATAGAAGCTGCTGCCATTGGACGCTCAGGACGAATACCGTTTTTAATCGCTATATCATAAATAATAGGCATAATAGTATAAACCACATGTCCTGTTCCACAAAGTATAGTCAAAAAGCAGGTTACAAAAGGCGCTAATATTGTTAAAAACTTAGGATTGCGTCTTAAAATTCTTTCTGCTATTTGAAGCATAACATCTAAACCACCACTTGCTTGCAAAGTTGCACTCGCAACCACTACCGCTAAAATTGTAAGCATAACATCTATGGCTGGTTTTCCAGGCTTTATATGAAAAGCAAATACAAGCATTAAAATACCTATACCACCAAGTAAACCAAGCGCTATGCCGCCTTTTTTTGCACCGTAAAAAAGACAAATTAAAACGATAATGATTTGGACTGCAAATTGCCCTCCCTCGCTAAGGCTTGTTAAAAAGTCCATTTTAACTCCTTTGAAAATTAATATTTAAAAACAGTTATTATTGTATCACATTTTTAAACTAAAGAATAATATTTCCAAAAATAAAAAATAATAATTTTTTAAATTATTTAAATTAAATTTAAATATAAAAGAAAAGTGTAATGGGTTTGATAGATTGATAGAATTTTATCCTTCAAGTTCATATAATTTTTTTCTATCTGTAGAACTTGCTATATTAAGATGTTTGCGATATTTTGTAATAGTTCTTCGCCCTATATCGACCTTAAATTCTTCTTTGATTAATTCTAAAATTTTACTATCGCTTAAAGGTTTATTGCGATCTTCATTCTTTACTAAATTTGCCACAAATTCTTTAACACCTACATTTGAAGTCTCCCCCTCTTCATCAAGAGCAAAAGCAAAAAAATCACGCAAGGGAATAAGTCCTCTTTCACAACTTAAATATTTATTTGCCACAGCTCTTGATATAGTCGAAGCATTGCGTTCTAAATCAAGTGCTAAATCCTTAAAAGTCATAGGTTTTATCTCTTTTCCCATGAAAAAATCATATTGATATTCTACTATCATAAGCCCTATTTTATAAAGAGTAGCTTTTCTCATCGCTAAAGCATCAACTAAATTTTTTGCTTCTTTGATGTAATGACTTAAAAAATCATGCTCTAAACCATCAGTTTGGATTGAAATTTCAGGATAATAATCATCATTGATTTTTACTTTAATTTCACCATTTTCTTTATAAACAAAAATATCAGGAACAATTATACGAGAATCTTCAAAATATTCCAAAAAAGGAGGAGTGCTAAAACGCTTAAGTATAGCCAATGCTTCTTTATATAAAGGCTCTTTGGTATAGTTTTGTATATTTTCAAAATCCATAATCAACATTCTACAAAACTCATCAATATCTTCATCTAACTCCATATTTTCAAGAGCAAATAAAAATGCTTCTTTATAATCTTTAGCTCCCGCTCCTACAGGATCTAAAAATTTAAATCTTGCTCTTACTCGCTCAATTTCTTCCAAAGAATACTCTTTTAAAAATTCTCCATCGTATTCAAAATATCCTTCCTCATTTAAGCATTCTATAATTTTTTTTGCAAGTTCTTGAGATTTGTTTGTAGGAAACAAAGGAGGAAGAATCTGTTCATTTAAAAACTCATAAACGCTTTTTTTGGCAAGTCCTTTACTATCCACAAGGGCCGAATTTACATTATGTTTATAAAATGAATCAAAATAATTCTTACCCTTATCATGAGTTTGTATCGAATCTTGAACATTTAAGAAAGGATTATCCTCAGCAAATTTATCTAAATTTTCTTTTAAATCCTCTATGTTTGCTTGTAAAATCGGCAACCAAGAGCGTAAAGTTTGAGAAATTTTAGTCTTGGGTGCTTGGGTGATTTTTTGCTTTAACATCAATCAAGGAGTTTAAACTCCGCTCCTAAATAATACTTTTTCACGTCTTTATTGGTTGCAATTTCATCAGCATTCCCACTAGCAAGTAAAGAACCCGATCTTATAACATAAGCTCTATCACAAATAGCCAAAGTCTCACGCACATTATGATCGGTAATTAAAACCCCAATCCCCAATCTTTTAAGCTCTTTAATTAAAGTTTGAATTTCAGCCACTGCTATAGGATCAACACCTGCAAAAGGCTCATCAAGAAGTAAAAACTTAGGTTCGCACATCAAGCTTCTAGCGATCTCACAACGCCTTCTTTCACCTCCACTTAAACTTAAACCTTTCCTTAAACGAATAGGTTCTATACTTAAGAGTTCAAGCATTTGCTCAACTTTATCATGTAAAATTTTTTTATCTTTATAAAAAATCTGAGCCGCTAAAAGCAGGTTATCTTCTACGCTTAAATCCTTAAAAATACTACTTTCTTGAGGTAAATAACCTATCCCTGATCTAGCTCTTTTATTTAAAGGATCTTTTGTCACATCTAAACCGTCTAAAAGAACTTTTCCACTACTTGGGGAAATAAGTCCACATATCATATAAAAAGTTGTCGTTTTTCCTGCACCATTTGGCCCTAAAAGTCCTACAACTTCTCCGCTATTAACCTCTAAAGAAATTCCATGTATAATCTTAGTTTTTTTAATAATTTTTTCTAAATTTACAATTTCTAATTTACTCATAAATTTCATACTTTCTTTTGTCGTCTTTAATGCTAATTTTAATCTGGATAGTAGAAATTCCAAATTTCATTAAAGTTTTTTTCAAATTTTCACCGCCCCATTCAACCAAATGCAAACCTTTTTCAAAAAAATTTTCAAATAAACCATTCGCTAAAAGTCCTTCTAAACCTTCTTGATAAATATCATAATGATAAATGCAAATATCATGATTTTCATATTTTTGCATAGTGGAAAAAGTTGGAGAATCTACCCTTGCATCAAGACCAAGAAATTTAACCCAAGCTTGTACTAAGCTTGTTTTTCCGCTAGCCAAATCTCCTTGAAGCAAAACAACACCTTCTTTAGGCATTATTTGAAGCATCGTTTTGATCTCATCTTTTGCTAAAATAAATTCTTTCATAATTTTACCACATATTCATTTTGTGCGTTTTTAGGAATGCTTTTCGTACTAGGTAGAGCTAGCACTTTATATTTTTGAGTGTATTCAGTAAAATGCAAAGTGATGATATCACCCACCTTAACCTCTTTACTCGCCCTAACAATAACGCCATTAATCCCCACTACACCACTTTTACACATATCCTCAGAAATAGCTCTTCTTTTCGTGATATTAACTACATTTAAAAATTTATCTACTCTCATAAAAGCAATTTTAGCAAAAAAAATCAATTTTTGGAACAAAATTTGCTTATGCCTTTGCTTTATTTTTAAGAAAATAGCAAGTAAAAACTTTTCTTTAATGAAATTTGGATACAATTTTATAATTTTCAAATCTATTTTAACAAAGGATATCTTATGAAAAATGAAGCAAAAAAAGTAGTTTTAGCGTATTCTGGAGGGCTTGATACGAGCATCATTTTAAAATGGCTTCAAGATGAGTATAATTGTGAAGTTGTAACTTTTACAGCAGATATTGGTCAAGGCGAAGAACTTGAACCTGCAAGAAAAAAAGCCCTTTCTTTAGGCATAAAAGAAGAAAATATTTTCATTAAAGATTTAAGAGATGAATTTGTTAAAGATTATGTATTTCCTATGTTTAGAGCCAATGCGATTTATGAAGGAGAGTATCTTTTAGGAACAAGCATAGCAAGACCACTTATAGCAAAAACTCAAGCACAAATCGCCCTGCAAACAGGTGCTGATGCAGTAAGTCATGGCGCCACAGGTAAAGGAAATGATCAAGTGCGTTTTGAACTTGGTTATCTTGCTTTTAGTCCCGATTTAAAAATCATCGCTCCATGGCGTGAGTGGGATTTAAACAGTCGTGAAAAACTCCTTGCTTATGCACAAAAACACGGTATTGATATTTCTAAGAAAAAAGGAAAATCCCCTTATTCTATGGACGCAAATTTACTTCATATTTCTTATGAAGGACTTGTTTTAGAAGATCCTGCACACGCACCTGAAGAAGATATGTGGAGATGGAGTAAAAGCCCAAAAGACGCTCCAAATGAAAGTGAAATTATAGAACTTGATTTCCAAAAGGGAGATTTAGTAGCGATAAATGGAGAAAAACTAAGTCCCGCAGGACTTTTAACCAAACTTAACGAACTAGGCTGCAAACACGGTATAGGACGCCTTGATATAGTAGAAAATCGCTATGTAGGCATGAAAAGCCGTGGTTGTTACGAAACTCCAGGCGGTACTATACTTTTAAAAGCACATAGAGCGCTTGAAAGCATCACGCTTGATAGAGAAGCAGCACACTTAAAAGATGAACTCATGCCAAAATACGCAAGTTTAATTTATAATGGCTATTGGTTCTCGCCTGAAAGAATGATGCTTCAAGCCTTAATCGACGAGTCACAAATTCATGCCAATGGCAGAGTAAAACTCGAGCTTTACAAAGGCAATGTGATGATTATAGGACGCGAAAGTGCAAATGATAGCTTGTTTAACGCAGCTTATTGTACTTTTGAAGAAGATGAAGTGTATAATCAAAAAGACGCAGCAGGCTTTATCAAGCTTAATGCTTTGCGTTTTATCATCGCAGGAAAAAATGGAAGAAAATTTTAATAAAGGAATAAAATGAAAGTATTATTAATCAAAGATGTAAAAGCACTTGGAAAAGCAGGAGAAATAAAAGAAGTAAAAGACGGCTACGGACAAAATTTCTTAATCGCTAAAGGCTTTGCTAAAGCAGCTACTAATGAAGTTTTAAGAAAATATGAAAGCGACAAGAAAAAAGAGGCTGAAAATTTACGCTTTGAAATCGCAAATTTAGAAAAACTCAAAGAAGAGCTTAGCAAAATCACTCTTGAAATTTCAAAACCCGTAGGTGTAAATGGAAGTTTGTTTGGTGGCGTAACCAAAGATGAAATCGCTCACGCCCTAAAAGAACAAAGCCATATAGAAATCGATAAAAAAAGTTTAGAATGCGACACCTTAAAAAGCTTAGGAATCCACGAAGTAAGCGTAAAACTTGGACACGCAATCCATGCTAAATTTAACATAAATATAAAGGCAGAATAATGTTTCACGCAACAACGATTTTAGCTTACAAAGGTAAAAATAAATCCGTAATTGGCGGAGATGGACAAGTAAGCTTTGGAAATACGGTGCTAAAAGGCAATGCTGTAAAGATTAGAAAACTCAACAATGGCAAAGTTTTAGCAGGTTTTGCAGGATCAACAGCTGATGCTTTTAATCTTTTTGATATGTTTGAAAATCTCCTTCAAAGTTCTAAAGGCGATCTTTTAAAAGCAGCAATTGACTTTTCTAAAGAATGGAGAAAAGACAAATACCTAAGAAAACTTGAAGCCATGATGCTCGTACTTGATAGAAATCACATTTTTCTACTTTCTGGTACAGGCGATGTGGTCGAACCTGAAGATGGACAAATCGCAGCCATAGGAAGTGGTGGAAACTATGCACTTTCAGCTGCTAGAGCCTTAGCAAAACATACCGATTTAGATGAAGAAGAACTTGTAAAATCAAGTCTTCAAATCGCAGGTGAAATTTGCATTTATACCAATACCAATATCAAAACTTATGTAATCGAGGATGAGAAATGAATCTAACTCCAAAAGAAATCGTTAAATTTTTAGATGATTATGTTATAGGACAAAAAAAAGCTAAAAAAATCATAGCTATAGCTTTAAGAAATCGCTACCGCAGAATGCAACTTAGCCCTGAGTTGCAAGATGATATAGTGCCAAAAAATATCTTGATGATAGGCTCTACAGGTGTAGGAAAAACAGAAATCGCTAGGCGTTTAGCTAAAATGATGGGCTTTCCTTTTATCAAAATCGAGGCGAGTAAATATACTGAAGTAGGTTTTGTAGGTCGTGATGTAGAAAGCATGGTAAGAGATCTTGCCAATGCGGCTTTAAATTTGGTAAAAAACGAACAAAGGGAAAAAAACAAAGATAAAATCGATGAATTTATAGAAAATAAAATTTTAGAAAAACTTTTGCCACCTCTACCAAAGGGTATCAGCGATGAAAAACAAGAAGAATATAAAAACAGTCTTGAAAAAATGAGAACTAAGCTAAGAAATGGCGATCTTGATGAAAGCACCATAGAGATAGAAATTTCACAAAATATGTTCGATACCAATCCCAACCTACCTCCTGAAATGGGTGCAATGCAAGATATAGTTAAGGTTATAGGCGTTGGCAGTAAAAAAGTCAAAAAAGAAATGAAAATCAAAGACGCTAAAAATGCTTTAAAAAACGAAGCAGGAGAAAAAATCCTAGATCAAGAAAGTATCAAAAGTGAAGCCTTAAAAAGAGCAGAAAATGAAGGGATTATTTTTATTGATGAAATCGATAAAATCGCTGTTTCAAGCGGAAATTCAAACCGCCAAGATCCAAGTAAAGAAGGGGTACAAAGAGACTTACTTCCTATAGTTGAGGGATCAAATGTACAAACAAAAATAGGTACTTTAAAAACCGATCATATTCTTTTTATCGCTGCAGGAGCTTTTCATCTTAGCAAACCAAGTGATCTTATCCCTGAACTTCAGGGACGCTTTCCTTTAAGAGTGGAATTAGATAGTCTTGATGATAAAGCTCTTTATGAAATTTTAACACGCCCTAAAAATTCACTTTTAAAACAATACTCTCAGCTTTTAAAAACTGAAAATTTAGAACTTGAATTTGATGATGAAGCCATTAAAGAAATAGCAAAAATAGCTTCAAGAGCCAATGAAGAAATGCAAGATATAGGTGCTAGACGCTTACATACTGTGATAGAAAAATTACTTGAAGATCTAAGCTTTGAAGCTGATGAGTATGCGGGTAAAAAATTCGTAGTGGATAAAAAAATAGTAGAAGAAAAACTCGGAGATATCATAGAAAATAAAGATCTTGCAAGGTATATTTTGTGAAAAGTGGCTTTGTTAGCATCATAGGGCGTACTAATGCAGGAAAAAGTACTTTAATCAATTCCTTATTAGAAGAAAAAATCGCCCTAGTTTCTCACAAACAAAACGCCACAAGACGTAAAATCAAAGCCATAGTGATGCATGAAAAAAATCAAATCATTTTCATCGATACCCCAGGACTTCACGAAAGCGGTGCTACACTTAATCAACTGCTTGTCCAAAGTGCTATTAAATCTATGGGGGATTGTGATGTGATTTTATTTGTGGCGAGTGTTTTTGATAGTACAAAAGACTATGAAAATTTTCTTAGTCTAAACCCACAAGTACCACATATCATCGCTTTAAATAAAGTAGATTTAACCGACAATGCTACGCTTTTAAAAAAACTTAGCGAATATGCAAAATTTAGCCAACATTTTAAGGCTATCATTCCTTATTCTTCTAAGAAAAAAAGCTATAAAAAAGGCTTGTTAGATGAGATAGTAAAATATCTTGACGAACATGAATATTTTTATGATCCTGAATTTTTAAGTGCGAGTAGCGAAAAAGAACTTTATAGAGATTTCATACTTGAAAGTATTTATGAAAATTTAAGCGATGAGCTTCCTTATAGTAGCGAAGTGCTTATCCATCGCACCAAAGACACACCTAATCTTTTAATCCTAGAAGCCAATATCATCACCGATACAAACTCTCACAAGGGTATGCTTATAGGAAAAGAAGGGGCGACTTTAAAAAGAATAGGCAAAGATGCACGCTTTAAAATTTCAAAACTTGCACAAAAAAAGGTACTTTTAAAGCTTTTCGTAACAGTGAAAAAAAACTGGCAAAAAGATGAAGAATTTTTAAAAAAACTTTTAAATGATGAAAATTGATTCATTAAATAAAATAAATTTTATAAAATCTACAGATTTGCTTTATGCTCAAAGAACAGGAATATCCAAAGAAGACGAACTTTTTAACAATTTAACCGCAGATTTTAAGCTAAGCAAACCCTTTGACTATCAAATAGCTTTTTTTAAACATAATGAAATTTATCATTGTTTTTTAGCGCCTGTTTACAAATTGAAAAAAAGTCGTTTTTGCTTTCCTGAGCCTTTAATTTTTCAAGCTTTATTTGATGAAAGATTTATTGAGGAAAGTGATTATTGTGTTTTAAATTTATATGATCAAACTTTATATTTATATTTTTACCAAGAAGGAAAATTTATCAATCTTAAAAAAATCGAAAATTTCAACCCAGGTAATATGGATTTATTTTTTAAACAAAATCGATTTACAGAACTTTTAAAACACTATGAAAGCAAATTGCTACTTTATCAGGATTTGGATACAATCAAACATTACTTCTCATCTCAAATAAAATGTTTAAATCTAAATGATATTCTTGATAAAAATAGTTTATTGAAATTAAGTTCATATAGTATAAAAAATCTAGATCAAAATTGTAATTTTATCAAGCATAATAAAATAAAAATATCTATTTCTTTTAAAATTATATTAATATTTATTTTTAGCTTTAGTCTTAGCATGATGATTTTATTATTTAAAGATTTTATAGAGTACAAACAAAATAAGGAAATTCAAAATAAAAATTTTATCATACAAGAAGAAATTTCTAAACTAAAACAAGATAAGCAAAAATTATTAACAAACATACAAGATTTAAACTTTACTCTTTCCAATAAAATATCATCTACACAACAACAATTTCATATTTTATCCACCATAACAAAAGAAATCAATTTAGATAAAAATAAAGCAATCATTCTAAATCAAATCTTATCATGGCTTAACTCCAATGACCTTAAAATCACAAATCTTGAATTTGAACAAACAAAAATCATTCTTTCTTTTATCGATGAAAACCACTTTAAAAGAGCATTAGAAAATCTAAATTCTGCTTTTAAAATTCTTGATAAAAATGAAGAAACATTGAATATCATATTAGAAGTCATACATGAATAAAATAGAAGTATTTTTGCAGAATTTAAATCCTAGGGAAAAATTTCTTTTTATTTCTTTTATCTGTCTTTGTGCTTTGTTTTTAGCTTTTAAAATTCACGATCACTTTTTGGAAGATATTTTTCAAAAAACATTAGTAGAACATAATTACCTTGCATTAAATGAAGCAAAAATAGAAAATTCACATCTTAAAGAAATAGAAACAAAGCTAACAAAACAGATAAAAACAGAGGAAGAAAAATTAAAATACTATAAAGAAAAATTGCATTTATTTTCTTATGATAAAGATTTTTTCAATAAAAAAATCAATAATTTATCCAAAAATTTAACCATTAATGAAATAAAATTTTCCCAAGAAAACAAAAATTTTATCCACTATAATTATGTTTCTCTAAGTTTAAATGGCAACTTTAAAGACTTGCTCAATTTTATACAAAATTTAGAAAATCTTCCTATAGCTTTAAAAATTGATAAAATAAAACTATACAATACACAGGGTTTAAAATTAAAGCTTGATTTAATGTTTAAATTTGTTAATTTATAATAATATTAAATTACAATATTTTTAAATATTATTATAAAAAAAATATTTAAAAATATTGTAATTTAATTATTTTTCTATTACTATTAGTTAAAATATTTTAAGCATAAAAAAGAAAGGTATTGGGAAGTGACTAAACAAGAAATACAAAAACTCGATACAAATTTCCTAGGTCATCCCAAGCCTTTATTCTCTCTATCAATGGTAGAACTTTGGGAAAGATTTGCTTTTCATGGCAACAACCATAAGCAAAGGTGGACTTGGAATAAGCACTGAATACGCCTCGGCAATTTATGGCATTTTTGCAGGATGCTTGTATTTAGCAGCACTTCCTGGAGGCTGGATTACTGATAATTATTTAGGGCAAAAAAAGGCTTTATTTCTAGGTTCTTTTATTATAGCTTTAGGACATATTAGCATTTTAAGTACACCTATATTTTTCCTAGGACTTACTTTTATCGTTATTGGTACTGGATTTTTTAAAACTAGTGCTTCTGTAACAGTTGGAATGTTGTATAAACAAAATGATACAAGATGCGATACTGGCTATACGATTTTTTATATAGGAATTAACATTGGAGCATTCATTGCTCCTCTTATATGTGGTTTTGTTCAAGCAAAATGGAATTATCATTTAGGATTTGGCATAGGAGGTTTAGGTATGCTAATCTCTTTGCTTATTTTATATTTTAAAGCTACCCCTGAACTTAAAGAATTTCATAAAAATTGTACTTTAAAGCAAAACTGGGAACAACCATTTAAAAAAAGTAAAAATTTAACTCTTATACTAAGTATAAGCTTGTTAAGTATTATTGGATTTTTTCTAATTTTTATTAATCTTGCAGATATTAATCCCATAATACTATCAAAAAAACTTCTAATTGTAATTTTACTATGTTTGGTAATTTATTTCATATATCTTTTTGTTTTTAAAACCTTAAATAAAAGAGAAAAACAGCAATTAACAATTTTAATTGTTTTATTCTTTGCAGCCACTTTTTTTTGGAGTACTTTTGAACAAAAACCTACCGCTTATAATCTTTTTGCGCAAGATTTTACAAATAGAAATATTTTTGATTGGAAAATTCCAACTGGTTTCAATCTTTTAATCCAATTTTTATCATCATACTTGCTCCTATAGCAAGTTATATTTGGATATTTTTAGAGAAAAAAAATATATATTTTTCTTCCATTGGAAAATTTACTTTAGGAATATTATTTGCTGGTATTGGTTTTATGATGATAACCTTTGCTTCACAAAATCTAATAAACAACAATGGTTTGCCAATATCCATGGCTTGGATTATCATAAGTATATTCTTTTTAACACTTGGGGAATTATGCGTGTCTCCTATTGGACTCTCTATAATGGCTAAGGTTGCCCCTGATTTAATCAAAAATCAAATCATGGGACTTTGGTTTGTAGCAAGTGCACTTGGAAATTTTGTTGCAGGACTTATAGGGGGAAATGTCAATATTAAAAACATCGATCAACTTCCTAATATTTTTGGACAATGCATGTGGATGCTTTTTGTTGCAGCGCTTTTACTTTTTATTGCTAAAAAACCAATTTATAAAATTCTTAACGAAAAAAATAAGCAATTATCTAACTAAACTTAAAATACAAAATACACCAAAGTTGAAAATTGATCTTAATATTTCTTTTTTTATATTTGCAAAAAAGTAACATTATGATATAAATCATTTAAAAATATTACAAAGTTATACATATTTTTTAATTTTTTGTCTATAATTTATAAATAAAAATACACAAAGGATATAAATTGAGTAAAAATGTAAAAAATTTAGATACTTCATTTTTTGGACATCCAAAACCACTTTTATCTCTTTCACTTACTGAGCTTTGGGAAAGATTTTCTTTTTACGGAATTCGTCCCTTGCTTTACCTTTTTATGATAGCAAGTTTTGAAAAAAGTGGAATGAACTTAAAACCTGAAGAAGCAAGTGCAATTATGGGAATTTTTGCAAGTTGTTTATATCTTGCTGCTTTGCCAGGTGGATGGCTTGCGGATAATTACTTAGGACAAAAAAGAGCAATTTTACTAGGTGCTTTAACTATAGCATTTGGACATTTGTGCATAGCCTTTTCTTATTTTAATAATAAAATGATTTTTGTTGGTATGGTTTTTTTGGTTATAGGTACAGGACTTTTTAAAACTTGCGCTTCTGTAATGGTTGGAATGCTTTATAAAAAAAATGATGCAAGGCGTGACTCTGGTTTTACTCTTTTTTATATGTGCTTTAATTTTGGTGCTTTTGTAGCTCCTTTAATTTGCGGCTTTTTACAAAAAGAATACGGATGGCATTTTGGTTTTGGTGCAGGTGGGATTGGTATGCTTTTAGCGGTAATTATTTTCTACCTAAAAACTATGCCTGATTTAAAAGAATTTGATGAAAAAGTTGGCATAGACTCTACTTGGGATAGACCAAGCAAAAAAAGCAAAAACGCATTTTACATCATCATTGTATCAGGTATTGTTTTGCTTGGAGCAATATTTTTAATCCTTGGTGGTTTTATAAAATTAGATGCACAAGTTATTAATAAAAATATTATTCTAACTATCTTAGCTTGTGCTGGAATTTATTTTTTATATCTTTTCGCTTTTACTTCTTTAAAAATAGAAGAAAAAAGAAATTTAATTATTTTTATTGTTTTATTTTTAGCGGCTGCGTTATTTTGGTCAGTATATGAGCAACAATACACTTCTTTTAATTTTTTTGCAGAAAAATTAACGGATAAAACCATATTAAATTATGAAATTCCTACAATATGGTTTCAATCTCTTGGAGGTTTATTTGTTATACTTTTTGCACCTTTTAGTGCTTTTATATGGACTATATGTGCCAAAAATAATAAAGAAATTTCATCTATTATTAAATTTGCATTAGGACTTTTGGGTGCAGCTTTGGCATTTTTAATAATGGCTTTAGCTTCAAATCATGCAATTAGTTTAAATGGCGATGCTAATACATTAAGAGAAAATTTAGAAAATTCATCACAAATTATTTTAGTTTCACCTTGGTGGCTTGTCAGTAGCTTTTTGCTTATGGTTTTAGGAGAACTTTACCTTTCCCCTGTGGGACTTTCTATAATGACAAAAATTGCACCTAATTTAATTAAATCTCAAGTCATGGGACTTTGGTTTGTAGCAAGTGCATTAGGCAATGCTTTAGCTGGATTCATAGGTGGTAAAGCAAGTGAAGAAAATATAGCTTATTTGCCAAATTTATTTTACCAATGTATGTGGATATTACTTGGTGCTGTTATAATTTTACTTATACTCAAAAAACCTATCAATAAAATACTAAAAAATTAATATTAAGGAGAAAATATGAGTATTTACAAACAAAGAGTATTAGAACTTAGAAGATTAATGAAAGAAAATAATATTGACGCCTATCTCATCTTAAGCGCGGATCCGCATTTGAGCGAATATTTACCAGAATATTACAAAAACAGAGTCTTTATCAGTGGCTTTAAGGGTTCTGTTGGAACAGTTCTTATCACACAAGAAGAGGGCTTTTTGTGGGTAGATGGAAGATATTGGCTTCAAGCACAAAAGGAATTAGAAGGTAGTGGCATACTTTTACAAAAGCAAGATGCTAAAAATACTTTTACCAAATGGTTGGAAAAAAATTTAAGCGAAGATCAAATTTTAGGCATCGATTTTGCACTTTTACCTTTATCTTTGCAAAAAGATTTAAAGATTAATTGCAAGGCAAATTTAAAACATATAGATTTGATAAGTCCACTTTGGAAAGATCGTCCCACTTTACCACAAGAAAAAATTTATGAACACGAACTAGAATACTGCTCTTACTCAAGAAAAGAAAAATTAGCATTAGTGCGTCAAAAAATGAAAAATTTAAATGCTACTTCTCATTTAATCTCCAGCCTTGATGATATAGCTTGGCTTACAAATTTAAGAGGGAATGATGTAAATTATAATCCTGTATTTTTAAGTCATTTGCTAATCTTGGAAGACAAAGCTTTGCTTTTTATTGATCAGAAAAAAGCAAATTCAGAACTTGAAAAAAAATTAAATTTAGATGGGTTTTGGCTTAAAAATTATGATGAAATCATCATGGAGCTTGAAAAACTTGCAAATACAAATTTGCTTATTGAACCTTCAAAAATGACCGCTTTACTCATAAATTCTTTAGACAAAAGCGTAAAAATCATTCAAGAAATTAATCCAAGCACTCACTTAAAAGCAGTTAAAAATACAAAAGAAATAGCGCATATACAAGATGCTATGATAGAAGATGGAGTGGCTTTATGTAAATTTTTTGCATGGCTTGAAGAAGCGATAGAAAATAAAGAATTAATAAGCGAATTAGACATAGATGCTAAAGCAAGCGAATTTAGAGCACAAAGCAAGCACTACATAAGTGATAGTTTTGCCACTATAGCAGGCTTTAACGAAAACGCAGCATATCCACATTATAAAGCCACAAAAGAGAGTTTTGCTTATCTTAAAAAAGATGGGCTTTTACTTATTGATTCTGGTGGACAATATAAAAACGGCACAACAGATATTACACGCGTTGTACCAATAGGAAAGGCTAATGCAGAACAAATTCATGACTATACCTTGGTTTTAAAAGCACATATTGCCATTTCCAGTGCAATTTTTCCAAAAGATATAGCTATGCCCTTACTTGATGCAATCACACGCGCACCTTTATGGAAAGAACAAATTGACTATATACACGGCACAGGACATGGCGTGGGATATTTTTTAAATGTCCATGAAGGTCCACAAGTTTTATCTTATCTATCCCCTGTGCTTGAAAAAACAAAAGCCAAAGAAGGTATGCTAACCTCCATAGAGCCAGGTATTTATAAAGTAGGTAAATGGGGTATAAGACTTGAAAATTTAGTTATTCATACCAAAGTAGAAAATCCTAAAAATAAAGATTTTGGAGAGTTTTTATACTTTAAACCTGTTACTCTTTGTCCTTTTGAAATATCTTGTATTGATACAAAAATGTTAGATGAAAAAGAAAAAGAATGGTTAAACAATTATCACAAAGAAGTATTTGAAAAACTTTCTCCTAAGCTAGGTGATTATCCAAAAGCTCTAGTTTGGCTTGAAAAAAGAACAAAAGCCATCTTTTAAGATACTTTTGTTAACATAGATAAATTTTCCTTGTATCAAACTTATAATTTGTTTAATACAAGGTTTTTAAACCAATTGCTAAAAAAGTTTTTTTGAAAAACTCAATTTACAACTAAAAATTATTTAAAATATCCAAGTTCAATCATTTTTTGATAAATTTTAGCTACAGTTGCCCCTGAAGTAATATTTCTCCCACCATGTTCCAAAAGAACGGTAACTACATATTTTGGCTTAGAATAAGGAGCATAAGAAGTAAGCCACGCATGAGATCTAGTATAATACTCAAATTGTTTTTCATCGACCCTATTTTTATCTGTTTGTGAAAATCCCACAACCTGAGCAGTTCCTGTTTTTGCTGCAACTTTCACATCAAGATTATGCAAATAACGATAAGAGGTTCCTCCTTGCTCATTAGCAACAGCATACATTGCATCTCTTATATAAGGCAATTGACTCTTTTCAAATAAAGTAAAAATTTCTTTTTTATTTTCATCCATTTGATTTTCTATAGTTGTATTATTATTTTCTATGCTTTTTAAAAAATGAGGTATAACCTCTCCACCTTTTGCGATTTGAGCTGTATATCTAGCAATTTGCATAGGTGTTGCAAGAAAATTACCTTGACCTATAGCTGTATTTAAAGTATCACCTTGAAACCAAGATTGTCTATATCTTTGCATCTTCCATTCTTTGCTTGGTAAAGTTCCTACAAATTCACTAGGTAAATCTACCCCTGTTTTCGCTCCAAAGCCAATGCGAGATAAAGTTTCACTTATTTGATCGATTCCAACTTGCAAACTGCCATTATAAAAATAAACATCACAACTATATTTTATCGCATGTTTTAAATCCACAGGTCCATGGCCTGATCGATTCCAACATCTAAAAAACCTGCCTCCAAGCTCAATACTTCCATTGCAAACATATTGAGTTGATGGACTAATATTTTTAGAATTTAAAAAAGAAAGCCCTACTCCCATTTTTACAACAGAACCTGGAGGATAATATCCATTTATAAGTTTATTTGTAAAAGGATGATCAAGACTATTTGAAAGCTCATCCCAATCCTTAAAAGAAATCCCTGTTACAAAAGGATTAAGATCATATTCAGGGAAACTCCCTGCAGCTAAAATAGATCCATCATTTACATTCATAATTATAGCAGCTCCAGCATTCCCTTCAAACAATGAAGTTAAATAAGACTGAAGCTCTATATCTATCGTAAGTTCTATATCATTAGACATAGCAGGAGTGTAAGAAAGCTGTTCTACTTCTTGATTTAAGGCATTAACCTTATAAACCCTAGTTCCTTTTTCTCCTTGTAAAATATCATTATAATAGCGTTCTATACCACTTTTTCCCGTATAATTAGAAAGTTTTGCTATTTCATTTTCTTGAACATCTTGCAAATTTGCCTTACCTACATACCCAATAATATGCGAAGCTAATTTTCCAAAAGGATATTTTCTTTTTACAACAGGATCTATTTTTATTGTTTTATTAAGATTTAACTCTGAATAATGCGGAATAATCTCATCATAGGGTATAAAATCTACAACTTTAATAAAATCTTGATTATAGTAAGAATCATTTCTCTTATAAATTTCTGCTAATTTACTAGCATTTAAATCGGGAAATAAATTTGTAAGTTCAGATAATTCTTTATCCAAAATTCCTTTATTTGACTTTTTAATACTCAAATAAGGTTTAATAGAAATACTAAAACCCAAATCATTAATAGCCAATAAAGTTCCATTTCTATCTGTAATTTGACCCCTAACAGGTGGCAAAAATTCAGTTTTTATGGCATTTTGTTTAGCAAGCTCTTCATAATATACATTTGATTTTATACTCAAATAATACACACGACTTAATAAAAATATAAAAAACAATAGTATAAATCCAACAACTAAACGCATTCTCATTTAAATTTTACCTTTAAAAAACACATAAGCTAAACAACATTCTATAAAAACTGAAACAATATACGCCCATCCTAAAATTTTAATTTTTTCATCTCCAATATAAGACAATATCATATCCAAAAACAAAATAATGCCGTAAGCACAAAGCACAAAAACAACAGGGATAAATTTACCAATTTTTAAATTTGTCTTAATCCAATCTGCACAAAGATAATAAAAAATAAAAAATGCCAACCAAGATGAAAAAATAAAAAAATTATAAGTTATATCAGTAAAAAATAAAAAAAATAAAGAAAAATACCATCTAAAATCAAGCTTTGAAAAAGTTCTTTCTCTCTCTTCTAGTAAGCAAAACATATAACAGAAAAAAATCCCATAAAGTAACGGAGCATATACAAAAGTCGAACCAAGAATCTGATAGATTAGAAAAAAAAATCCTAAAAAGACATAAGCTCCATTAAATTTTGCTTTATAAGCACTTAAATTTCTTCTCATTTACCAAGACCTAAAGTTTGATTGATAATAATATCTTCCAAAGAATCAAGGCCAAATTTATTCAAATTTGAAACTAAAATAGAGTCTTTAAATTCATTTTTTAACTTAGCTTTTTCACTTTGATTTAATTTATCGCATTTGGTAAAAACTTTTAAAATTTTTTGATCAGGTCGTAAAAATCTTTTCAAATAGTCATTTAAATTTACATCGATCTCTAAATGAGTATGTCTTGAATCGATTAAATGTATAAATAACTTTATCGAGGTTCTTAATTTTAAAAATTCATCTAAGTTTTGATTCCATATTTCTTTTAAATTTTTAGAAACCTTTGCATAACCAAACCCTGGCAAATCGATAAAATTGATATTAAATTTTTCTTCATTTCTTTTGCAAGTTACTTCGAAAAAATTTATAAGCTGAGTTTTTCCAGGAGTTGCCGAACTTTTGGCTAAATTTTTTTGTTTACACAAAGAATTGATTAAAGAACTTTTTCCGACATTAGAACGCCCCAAAAATGCTACTTCACTAAAATTTGAGCTCAAATTCTCATCAAATTTCACTAAAGAAGTGATAAATTTAGCACTAATTATCATTTGTCTTTAAGGTCAAATACAAAACGAGCAGGTTTTTGATCCTTACTCTCTACTCGATAAATATTAGCTTTTCTATCGACTATTATTTTATCACCAAAAAGTTTTTGATTGCTTCCAAGCTCATTTATATAAGCATGACCATTAATCTCGTAAGTATCTTTAATAACATTATAAATAAATTTATCTCCACTACCTTTATAAGTTTTACCTTTTAAAACAATCTTAAACCTAGCATTTTGCATTGCTTCATAACGAATAGGTTTGCGATTTTTATCCGTATAAATAATCAATTTTTCAGAATTTAAAATATCATCACCCCTAATTACTTCTACATTTCCACTAAGAATACTTTCACCCTTATTTTCATCTGAGTAAAAATTTAAAGCTTTTACTTCAATTTGAGTTGCCCAAGTTACACTTACACAAGCTAACAATAAAATTATTTGTCTTGCAACCACGCATTTACTCCTTGGATATTTAAAATTTTGTTTTTTACATCATAGTTTAAAGTATTTCCGTTAATAATACTTCCATTGATCAGAGCTTTAAAATTAGTATTTGTGTGTAAAATTTTATCCTTAGGTTGGTATTCTACCTCTTGAGAAATAATTTTGACATTATCAGAACCTATATAAGTAACATTTCCTTCAAACAAAACCTTGCTCATATCTTTATTAAAAAACTCTAAACGATTTGCACTAAGATTAAAATCTAAATTTAAAGTAATAAAATCATTAAATTCATCTCTATCTGTATATCTCACCCAAGAATTTGCCTTATAATATGCCTTAATTGTACTAGCATTACTCTCATAAGCTTTCAAATTTTTAGCCTCAATATTTTTAAAATTTAAAGCATTAGTTTGCAAATTCAAAGAATACGGATCTTGCAAACTTAAAATCGTAAAAGTAATTGTAAAAAGAGCAATTAAAATTCCAAAAATTTTTATAGCCAAAGCTTATTCCATTCTTCTTTTAGACGATTTTTTTCTACTAAAATTTCTATCATCTGTGCTACAGCAGCCTTACCACCTTTTTTGCTAAGCACTATGTCTACATTTAAATCTTTATGACCATCTTTTGGCTTAAAACTAAGCCCTACACTTTCAAGCAAAGCCTTATCGTTAAAATAATCTCCAATAGCCGCACACTGAGAAAAATCTAAATTAAGCTTTTGTAAAATTTCTTTTGCGCAAGCTAACTTATCCTTGATACCTTGATATAAAATTTCTATTTTTAAATCTTTAGCTCTTTTTTCAAGACAAGGACAATTTCTACCTGTAATAATAGCAATTTTTTTACCAAGCTTTAGCCAAGCCTCGATAGCCGCTCCATCTTTTACATCAAATTCTTTAATAAATTCTCCATTAGAAGTATAAATAATTTTTCCATCAGTTAAACAGCCATCTACATCCAAAAAAATCAATTCTGTCATAATTTCTACTCTCTTACAACAAATGCGCCTGAAAATGCACCACTTGCAGCAAAATCCCTTGCTTCATCTTCACTTCTAAAGCCTGTTAAGAAAACGCGATTTAACCCATCCACTGAACTTGTGCGTATAGTGGAGCTATAAGTTCTATAAGTTTTATATCTTGCTGCTATCGTTTGTGCTCCAGCTGGGTTTTTAAAGGCTCCAATTTGAACCATGAAATTTCCACCTTCATAAATTTGTCCATTATTTGCAATCTCTCCACTATTTCCATAGTTTACATTAGAATGTACAATATTATTACCCGAGCTACTTGAACCAAATCCTATAACCTCAAGCCTTACTGGAGCTGTTCCTGAAGCAATCATATCAATTTGACTAGCAGCTCCTTTTGATAAATCTATAATACGATTATTTACAAAAGGACCTCTATCATTCACACGAACGGTAACTTGACGATTGTTATTTAGATTGGTTACTTTTAAAATGGTATTCATAGGTAAAGTTTTATGAGCCGCGGTTAAACCGTTTTGATTATAGGTTTCGCCATTAGAGGTTTTTTTACCATGAAAACCTGGACCATACCAACTTGCAATACCATCAGCAGTTTCACCTACTGCTACAACAGTAGGATAATAAGTTTTACCGTTGATAGTATAAGGCTTCATCGTTCCTTTAGTCCCTGAAGAACTAGGACTGCTTTTAAAATCATTTGAAGGATAATACACTTGAGCATTATCCAAGCTAGAAAAAAAACTAGTGCCTAAACAACCACTAAAAAATAAAGCCCCTAGACTAACGGCTGACAACTTTAGTGTAATTGTTTTTATTTGCATTTTTATTCTCCTTAATTGGTATAATTAATTTTTGATTAATACTAAGATGATTTTTTGCTATTTTATTGAATTCTCGAATTTCATCAACACTTATATTGTAATTTTTTGCTATTTTATATAAAGAGTCACCAGACTTAACGGTATAAGTTCTTGTCATAGGTATAGTTGTATCAACCTTCGCAAGTTTTTCTGCTTTAAAATTTTTATCAAAAAATGCTACTTTATTAAGTGGTATATACATATAATACCCTTTACCAGGAGGCGTAAAATTATGTTTAAATTGTGGATTATATTTCTTAAATGTTGCAAGATCCATATTTAAATTTTTAGCTATTTCTTTTAAAGATGCAGAAGAAGGCACATCAACTTTTGCAAATTCATTGCTTAAAGCATAATTCATTAAAGACGCATCTTTATCTAGTAAAAAATCTCTATCATTGGCCAAAAAAGCAAGCGTTAAAATCTTTCTTATAAAATTTCTAGTTTCTAAAGAAAGATATTTCTTATCAGGGTTCAATAAAACACTTAAATCATCACTTCCTGCTTGCTTGATAGCTTGTCTTAGTTTGCCATTTCCGCAATTATAAGCTAAAAGCGCTAAATACCATTTGCCAAATTCTTCTTTTAACTCTTTTAAATAATTTGTAGCAGCATAAGTTGACTTGACTGGATCACGCCTTTCATCAACATAAGCATCGATTCTTAAACCCAAATTTCTAGCTGTTGGTTGCATAAATTGCCAAACCCCTACAGCCTTGGCATTAGAAACGCTATGAGTTTTCAAGCCTGATTCAACCATAGCTAGATACAAAATCTCATCAGGAACTTCCTGCTGGGCTAAAATTTTTCTTATCATAGGAGTAACTTTTGAAAAATTTTGCATACTATCTATTAAAGTTTGAGCATGTTTTGATTTTATATCTTGTTGAGTTTGCACAAAAATCAAATCACTAATAAAACTTGGATTAATATCTAAATTTCTTAAAACATTCATTTGTCTTTCATAAAATTCAGGAGTATTAATTTGTGCAAAAAGAAAATTAAAACATATTAAAAAACACAATAAAATTTTTTTCATTAATAACCTTTAAAAAATAATTTTTCAGAATTGTTAAAACAAATTTCTAGAAGCTCTTTTCTTGATAAATTCAATACTTCACACATTTTGTTTGCTACAAATTGAGTTAACAAAGGTTCATTTCTTTTACCGCGATAAGGCTCTGGAGTAAGATATGGAGCATCAGTTTCAAGTAGTAGTTTATCTTTTGGAATTTTAGGCAAAATCTCAACTAATTTCTTAGCATTTTTAAAAGTTAAAACTCCCCCAATACCAAAATAAAATCCCTCTTCAAAAAGAGTTAGCAAATGTTCGCTTGCATTAAAGCAGTGTAAAACTCCTCCTACAAGATCCTTAGAATACCCATGTAAAATCTCATAAGTATCATGATTTGCTTCTCTTGAGTGAATGATAACAGGTTTTTTAAATTCAATAGCAAGCTCAAGCTGTGCAATAAAAATCTTTTTTTGATTTTCTTTTTCTTTTTGAATTTCTTCAGCAAGATCACTTTTAAAACGGAAATAATCAAGCCCACATTCACCTACAGCTACACACTTTTCATCGCATAAATACTGCCTTAAAATTTTCTCATCATAATTATCAATTTCATAAGGATGCACCCCTGCTGCAAAAAAAATATTTTTATATTTATGAGCAATTGTAGCTGCATAAGGCAAGTCTTTTATATCAGCACCAGGTATGATAATTTTCTCTATACCATTTTTAAAAGCACGATTTAAAGTTTCATCTAAATCATCTTTAAATGCTTCACTGTCTAGATGGCAATGTGTATCAACAATCCTTAAACCATCTTGAAAATCAAGATTTAAGAACATACTTCAACTCTATCCTTGCCATTATCTTTTGCTTGAGACAATATTTTACTTGCTTTATCAACCAAAGAATCAATCTTATCTCCACTTTTTCCAAAAACCACGCCTATAGAAGCTGTAAAAAAGACTTCATCTAAATTAACTAAAACACCAGCTTTTTTTATATTTACTCGTATACGAGAAAAGATTTTAATCGCTCTTTCTTGGGATATATTTTTAAGTAAAATACAAATTTTTTCTGCGCTATATCTACCTACAAGATCTCTTCCTTTAGTTTCATTAACTATTTCATTAGCACAGATTTTAATTACTTCATCACCAACTTCACGACCGTATTCATCGTTAATCATTTGAAGATTATCTATATCTAAGAAAGCAAAAGCAAATTCCTCGTCTTTTGTTGCTATTTCGTTAAAATAATCATCTATTCCATCGATTAAAGCATTATAATTTTTAACCCCAGATACAGGATCTAAAACATTATAAGTGCTTAAAAATTTTTTATCATCCATGTAAGATAAACAACGATCTAAGCGACAATTAAAACTTTCTTTGTTTAAAGGCTTAAACAAATATTCATTAACTCCATTTTTAAAAGAATTCGCTTCAAATGAATTATTATGATCCCCTAAAAGAATCACACCTAATTCATCATCGCTAAAACGTTCTCTTACTTGAGTCAAAAGCTCAAAACCGCTAATTACTGGCATATTGACATCTGCTATAATAAGCTTAACATCATTATTATCATTTAAATAACTCATTGCTTCTTCACCATGAGCTGCAGCTAAAACATTAAATTGTCTTTGAGTAAGTATTTTTTTAATTTCATTACGTTCAGGTAGCTTGCTCATAGCTAAAATCACTTTAGTTTTTGCATATTGATTAAGTTTTACAATAGAACTAATAATCTCATCAATGCAAGTTTCACTTTCTTTAAAAATATAATCTAATATATCTTTATCCATAAATTTTTCTTTAGTAGCCTTATCACCACTAGCTGTAAGAACAATAGCAGGAATTTTCTTTTCTATAACATAATCCACAACTTCACCATTTGGGGCATCTGGCAAACATAAATCCACAAAAGCTAAAAAATAATCATTATTCACTAATTCCTTAGCTTCGGCGAAACCAAAAGCAATATCTACCTCATAATCTAAAGTCATTTGAATTTTTTTAGCTAAAAGTTTGCCGAGCATTTTATTGTCATCAATAATTAAAATTTTCTTATTCATAGTGTGTAAAATACCTTTATATCTAAAATTTTTAATATATTTGTTTCAAAGAAAGGAAATTTTATAGTTATATATTCTAACATAGTAAAATAAAAAATCCGCTTAATTCTTAAACAAGGTCTTAGCAAATTCGATTGCTTCATCACTAACAAGCTCTCCGCTTACCATCCTAGCAAGCTCTTTAATTCTTTCTTCTTGATCAAGCTTTTTTACCTTGCTTTCTTCGCCATTTTTTTCAACTAAAAAATGATTATGTGCCTTAGAGGAAAGTTGAGGCAAATGAGAAATAGCAAAAATTTGATAAAACTTAGAAAGCTCTTCTAAAACCTTGGCTATACTCATAGCCTCTTTTCCACTTAAATTTGCATCAATTTCATCTAAAAATAATATCCCTTTACCTGCATTTAAAATTTTACATTCTGTGGCTATAAAAGCAAGTCTTAAGCGATTTAATTCACCCGAACTTAAATTTTTTAAATGAGCTAAATTAATATCTAGCATTATCTCATCTTTGCCTAAAATTGAAATTTTTTCATTTTCTTTAAGTGTCAAACTTGCGTCTTTCATATAAAGATCTTTAAGATAATTATTTAAACATTTTTCTAATTTTTTAAGGTTTTTCTTTCTTGTTTGACTTAAAATTTGCGCTTTTTCTTCTAATTTTTGTTTTAATTCTTGAAATTTTTTTTCAAGTTCTTTTTTTTCAAAACTTAAATTTTCATAATGTTCTAGTTCATGTTTTTTTTGTTTTAAAACCTCTAAAGCATTTTCTATGCTTTCATAACGCTTGATGAGATAGGACAAATTTTCAATGCGATCTAAAAGCGTCTCCACATCAAAATCCAAATCTTCCATTTTTTGATTTTCACAAATCACGCGTAATTCATTTAAACATTCACTAAAAAAACTTGCATCAACTTCGCTTAAATTTAAAGCTTCAATAACAACTTTTTCAAGCTCAAAAATACGCTCTGCCTTACTCCAAGCTTCTTCTAATTTATCTTTTTTAGAAAGCTTTTTTTTAAGTATTAAAAGCTCTTCATACTCACCTATTTTAGGATTAATGCTTGAAATTTTTTCAATTTGCACTCTAGCTAATTCTTTTAATTCTTCTACTTTTTTTTCTTCTTCCAAAATTGCATTAAGCTCATTAGAAATTTGACTATAAGCATTAAAATCTTTTTTAAAATCTTCTAAAAAGGAAATAAAATTTGTATTTTCTTGCATTTCTAAGGCATCTAAGAGATTTAAAAATTTTTCATTTCCAAATTCGTTATTTTCCTTTGCACTTAAATACTTAATAAAAGTTTTACTTAAATTTTGCAAACTTTTTTTCGCTATGCTTTGATTGTTAATAAAATATTTTGTGTTTTTTTCTTTTAAAAGCTTAAAAACATTCTCCTCTTCGCTTTCTATGCCAAAACTTTCTAAATCTAACTTATCATCTAGTTCTATTTCGACAATTTTAGCCTCACTTTCACTCAAAGAAAATGCGGATAAAATTCCTTTAAACAAAACTGATTTTCCAGCTCCACTTAGGCCTGTAAAAACGGTAAGCCCTTTAGAAATTTCAAGCTCAGCCTTTTTAAAACCAAGATTTTCTTTCATAAAAATTCTATTTATCATCAATTTCCCCAGTGTAATTTTTCTTTTAAAATTTGAAAATAATCCCTATTTTTTGGGTGAATTAAAGCCACATTTTTATCACTTAAACCCACTTTTATACTTTTAAAATCATTCATTTTATAATTTTCTTGCCCATCAATACAAAGTATGCAATCCTTTGCCATAATCTCTATTTCAAAACCTTTTGGCAAAACAATAGGGCGTTGTGTTAAAGAATGAGAACAAACAGGAGTTAAGATAAAAGCTTGAGCTAAAGTATAAACTATGGGTCCATTTGCGCTTAAATTATAAGCTGTTGAACCCGCAGGAGTTGCAACAATAAGCCCATCTCCAAAATATTCATTAAATTTCTTTTCTTTTCTAAAAACTTCTATATGAGCCATAGAAGCTTGATTGTTTTTACTGATGACCACATCGTTAAAAGCTAATTTTTCTAAAATTTTTCCTTGCTTATCTTCTAAAAAAACACTTAATAAATAAGGCTTTTCTATTCTAAATTCTCCTTGAAAAAAAGCTTGAAAAAAATTTTCAGCTTCATCAACTTTAAAATCTGTTAAAAAACCTAAATGTCCAGCATGAATTCCTAAAACTGCTTTATCATATTCACAAGCTTTACGACATAAAGAAATCAAAGTTCCATCTCCACCTAAAGAAATAACAAAATCAGATATTTTAAACAAATCATCCAATCCATACTTTGGCAAATCTAAAATTTCAGAACTTTCTTTAAACAATACAAGTTCAACTTTATATATAGATAAAATCGATTGAAGTTTTAAAATTTCCTTATCTAAACTCACATTGGGTCGTGTAACAAGTCCGATTTTTTTAATATTTTTATAATCCATTTTATTTTGCATAAAAAATTATATCAAATCTTAGCAAAGCAAAAGAATAAAAATACTATAATTTTGCTCATTATCTTAAAAAATCTTTTTCAAGGAATAAATTTGCGAAGTCATTATAATACAGACTTGGGAATTTCCCATGTTGGTCAAAGCGTTAAACTTTGCGGTTGGGTAAATAGCTACCGCGATCATGGTGGAGTTATTTTTATAGATTTAAGAGATAGAAGTGGTATTATCCAACTTGTTTGCGATCCAAATGATAGCAAAGAAGCTCATGAAATCGCTTCCAATGCAAGAAATGAATTTGTACTTATTGCAGAAGGTGCTATTCGTCCGCGTGGCGAAGGACTTGTAAATCCTAAATTAAAAACAGGAGAAATCGAAGTAGTTGTTTCTAAACTTACCATAGAAAATGAAAGTGCCGTACCTCCTTTTGCTATCGCCGATGAAAGTGTAAATGAAGAATTACGCTTAAAATATCGCTTTTTAGATTTAAGAAATCCTAAACTTTATGAAAATTTTGCCTTGCGTTCTAAAGCTTGTATAGCAGCTAGAAATTCTTTGGCAAATATGGGATTTTTAGAAGTTGAAACCCCTATTCTTACCAAAGCTACTCCCGAAGGCGCAAGAGATTATCTCGTGCCTTCTCGTGTGCATCAGGGTGAATTTTATGCTCTTCCACAAAGCCCTCAGCTTTTCAAACAACTTTTAATGTGTAGCGGTTTTGATCGTTATTTTCAAATCGCAAAATGTTTTAGAGATGAAGATTTAAGAGCTGATCGCCAACCTGAATTCACACAAATTGATGTTGAAATGAGTTTTTGCGAACAAAAAGATGTAATCAATGTAGCTGAAACTTTTTTAAAAGATATTTTCAAAGCTTGCGGCAAAGAAATTCAAACCCCTTTTAGACAAATGCAATACAAAGACGCTATGGAGAATTATGGCTCTGATAAGCCGGATTTAAGATTTGATCTTAAATTTATTGATGTGATTGATATTTTTGCTAAGTCAAATAATGAAATTTTTGCAAATATTGCCAAAGATACAAAGAAAAATCGCATCAAAGCCATACGCGTTCCAAAAGGCGATACTATTTTTTCAAAAAGACAAATGCAAAGATTTGAAGAATTTGTGCGTAAATTTGGTGCTCAAGGCTTAGCTTTTATACAAGTTAAAGAAGATGGACTTAAAGGTCCGCTTTGCAAATTCTTTAGCGAAGAAGATTTAAATGAGCTAAGCAAACGCTGTGAACTTGAAGTAGGAGATGTGGTATTTTTCGGTGCAGGAGCTAAAAAAACCGTGCTTGATTATATGGGAAGATTTAGAATTTTCTTAGCCAACGAGTTAAATCTTATAGATCCAAATGCCTTAGAATTCTTATGGGTTCTTGATTTTCCTATGTTTGAACAAAATGATGATGGAAGTTATTCTGCGATGCACCATCCTTTTACCATGCCAAAAAATATCGATGAGACTGATTTAGAAGAAATTTCATCTATTGCTTATGATGTAGTGTTAAATGGCGTTGAGCTAGGTGGAGGTAGTATAAGAATCCATAAAAACGATATTCAACAAAAAGTATTTAAACTTTTAAATATCGATGAAGAACAACAAAAAGAAAAATTTGGCTTCTTACTTGATGCTTTAAGTTTTGGTGCTCCACCACATGGAGGTATCGCTATAGGACTTGATAGACTCATCATGCTAGTTACAGGAGCAAACAGCATAAGAGAGGTTATAGCCTTTCCAAAAACCCAAAGAGCGCAATGCTTAATGACAGATGCACCATCGCCTGCCAGCAATGAAGCAATGAGAGAATTAGGAATCAAATTAAGGGAGAATATAAAATGAAAGAATTGTTTTTAATCATAGGTGCACCAGGTAGTGGAAAAACTACCGATGCTAGTTTAATCGCACAAGCAGATGCGACAAATATCACACACTATTCAACAGGAGATCTTTTAAGAGCTGAAGTAGCAAGTGGGAGTGAGCTTGGAAAAACTATAGATAGTTTTATATCCAAAGGCAATCTTGTTCCTTTAGATGTTGTTGTAAATACTATAGTTTGCGCACTAAAAGCTGCTCCAACTAAAACTATTATCATCGATGGCTATCCAAGAAGCGTAGAACAAATGATGGAATTTGACAAGGTTTTAAGTGAGCAAAATGAAATTTGTCTTAAAGGTGTTATAGAAGTAAGAGTAAGCGAAGAAGTTGCCAAAGAAAGAGTTTTAGGCAGAAATCGTGGTGCAGATGATAATGAAGAAGTGTTTTATAATAGAATGAAAGTTTATACAGAACCTTTAAATGAAATTTTAGATTTTTATCAAAAGAAAAAACTTCATTTTATTATCGATGGGGAACGCACTATCGAACCTATTGTTGCAGACATGAAAGAACTGATTAAAAAAATTCAAAGTATATAAGGAGAAAAAATGGATTTAAGCAAAATCAAAATCGGAGATATTCCAAATAAAATCAATGCCGTAATTGAAATTCCATACGGATCAAGCATCAAATACGAAATCGATAAAGATAGTGGTGCTATCATGGTAGATCGCGTTATGGCTAGTGCGATGTTTTACCCAGCAAACTATGGTTTTATTGCCAATACTTTGGCTGATGATGGTGATCCTGTGGATATTTTAGTGCTTAATGAATATCCTATCCAAGCTGGAGCCGTGATTCCTTGCCGCTTAATTGGTGTTTTAATCATGGAAGATGAAAGCGGAATGGATGAAAAACTTCTTGCAGTTCCAAATTCAAAAATAGATGCAAGATATGACAATATAAAAACTTACACAGATTTACCACAAGCAACTTTAAATAAAATCAAAAATTTCTTTGAAACTTATAAAATTTTAGAGCCAAACAAATGGGTTAAAGTACAAGATTTTAAAGATGAAAAAGCTGCAATTGAAATTTTAGAAAAAGCAATCAAAAACTACAAATAATCCTAGCCCTTCAAAGGGCTAAACTCAAGGAAAACTCGCAATGAAAAATATCGTTTTAGGTGGTGGTTGTTTTTGGTGTGTTGAAGCCGTATTTGAACGCCTAAAAGGTGTAATCGATACTGAAGTTGGATATAGCGGAGGAAATCCAAATCCTAGCTATGAAAGCGTGTGTAATGGTGATGGTAACATAGAAGTTGTCAAAATAAATTACGATGAAAAACAAATCTCTCTTCTTGAAATCTTAACACTCTTTTTTAAAATTCATGATCCAACAAGTATAGATAAACAAGGTGGAGATATTGGTATACAATATCGCTCAATAATCTTTTACGAAAATGAAGAAGATAAAATTTTAGCTCAAAATTTCATCGAAGAACAGCAAAAAATATTTAGCAAAAAATAGTTACTAAAATTTCAAGATTGCAAACTTACTACAAAGCTGAAAACTATCATCAACATTATTTTATAAATAATCCCAATCAAGGATATTGTCAAGCTGTAATAGTTCCAAAACTGCAAAAAATACAATCAGACTAATTTCATCTTTTTAAGGTTAAAAAAATTTCAACTTTATTCACAGCCTTTTCACGCTGTGATTTTCTTTTCAAAGTACTTAAAAATAGAACTTTAAGCTTTAAAATAAAGAAAAAATTATTTATTGTTTTTTAAGTTTTTTTATGAATTTGTATTTAAATGTGAATAATTTTATCAATTAACATAATTTCCTAAGCTTAGCTATAAAAAATCCATCATAGTCTAAGCTTGGTAAAATCCGTCTGCATTTTGAAATTTCAGCAAATTCTTCACTTTGCCCTGCTTTAGCCTCAACATTTTCCAAATCAATATCTAAAAGCTCTAATTTAAACTCGCTTTTTAAAGCATTCTCTATCACTTCTTCATTTTCTTCTTTGGTAAAGGTGCAAGTACTATATACAAGCTCTCCGCCTATTTTTAATGCCTTTAAAGCAGAATGTAGAAGTTTTTTTTGAGTTTTTGCAATATTTTTGATTTCTTTATAACTTTTTTCCAAATCAAAACCTATTTTAGCAAAAGTTGAACAAGGTGCATCAAGTAAAATTTTATCAAATTTTAAAGGACATAAATTGCCTATATTTTTACCATCTTTCATAAAAACTTTAGCAATCACGCCGTAATTTTTAAGATTTTTTTGCAAAATAAAAAATCTATCCCTACTCATCTCATTGCAAGCTAAATAACCTGTATTTTGCATAAAATTTGCAAGATTGATACTTTTACCACCCGGAGCTGCACACATATCAAGAACACTTTGCCCTGCTTTAACTTCTAAATTTAAAGCACACAAATAAGAAGAATAATTTTGTATATAAAAGTGCGCCTCATTAAAAGCTTTCATAGAACTTAAGATAGCCTTATCTTTGGCGTCAAACAAATAACAATAAGCGTTGATCTTTTTAAATTTTAAATTTTGTTTTAAAAATTCTTTTTCTAATTCTTCAATGCTGGTTTTTAAAGCATTTGCAAATACACAAACATTTTTTTCTTGAGTAAAAGAAGATAAAATATTTTGCATTTCATCTTTGGTATAAAGTTTTTCTATTCTAGAGAGCAAAATAATCCTTTATCATGATAAAAGCGGATAAAGAGTCTAATTTACCATCTTTTTTGCGTGTATTGGCTACACCGTATCCTAAAGCTTCTTTACTTGTTCCACTTTCATCTACAAAGCAAATTTCTTTATCAAATTCAAGCAAAGAAACAAAATGCTTAATGCGTCTTGTCATTTCTTCTTCGCTTGATCCACCCTTAGGAATGCCTACAATGAGTAAAGAAATTTCATGTATTTTAAGTAAATTTTTGATTTCATTGGCGGCTTGATTGCGATTTTTTCTTAAAACTGCATCTAAAGGCAAAGCGATCTTTTTATCTACGCAAAGCGCTACACCTATGCGTTTTAAACCTACATCTAAAGCCAAAGCTCTCATACTAAAACCCTTATAAAAAGCCCTTCTATGGAAATTTTTCCCTCAAGTTCGTATTCATAAACTTTTTGTCCATAAATTTTTAAAGCCTCATCAACACTCACACCTTTTTTACAAAACTCTAAAAATTCATCTTGATTTGTATCTATACTTGCAAACTCACTTACAAATTCTTTGAAATCACAAATCAATTTTGCTTTATTTTCTTTTAAAAGCAAATTAGTTGCTGTGCTTTCTCCTAGTCTTTGCGGTAAAACATATAAAGGTTTATTGAGTTCTAAAGCAAGTTTTGCACTTTGCATAGAACCACTTTTTATATCTGCTTGTGCAACTACAACGGCCTTACTTAAAGCAATAACCAAACGATTTCTTAGTAAAAAGTCATAATTTTTTGGCAAATAATCATCTTCGTATTCGCTTAAAGCCAAAGCATTTTCATAAATTTGTTTAATGATTTTTTCATTAGTTCTTGGATAAATTTGATCTAAACCATTAGCAAAAATACCTATAGTATTTGGCATAGCCGCCACACTTGCGGTGATATCCACACCCAAAGCACCGCCACTTACCACACAAAGATGAGCATTTTTAAGCATACTCGCTAAAGAAAAAACACAATTTTTCGTATAAACACTCATACGCCTTGAACCTATAATAGCGATTTTATCTTGTTTTAATAAAGATAAATTTCCTTTATAGTGTAATTTTTTAGGAGGCTTTTTTAAATCTTTAAAAAGTTCTAAAAATTCATCAGGCAAAATTTCACTTGCCATAAATTTCACTCAAATACACAAGATCAACGCCTTTTAACAAATCCTTACTTTGCTCTAAAGCTTTAAAAGTATTTTTCCTAGGATGTCCTATGGCTATAACAAAACCTTTTTTTTGTGCAAGTTTTACTGCACTTTCGAGTTGTTTTTTAACATAATTAACATCATCCTCATTATCCAAAAACACATCTCTTTGTATATAAGGCATACTGAGTTCTTTAGCGATTTTATTTGCCTTAGAATTTCCTATAGTTTTAGAATCTACAAAAAATATATTTTGATTTTTTAAAGCCTCGTAAAGCTTTCTCATAGCTTCTTCATTGCTTGTAAATAAACTTCCTGTGTGATTATTGATATATCTTAAATCCTTAAAATCTTTTTTAATTTGCTTGATTTTTTTAAAAATTCTTTCTTTGCTATCATTTGGATTTAAAGTATCAAGCTCGGGTTTATTGTAATTAATCGCTGCTAAAGGTAAATGCACCATATAAAAATCAAATTTTAAAGCAAGTTTTGGCGTTTCGCTATGGTTTTTATCTGGCGGGAAAAAAGAAGGATTTAACTTTAAATTTAAAGCTTTTAAACCTCTAACCTGACTTGCATTTGCCATATCATCGATAATAATAGCAAGTTTTGGTTTTTTAGAAATTTTATTTAAATGAATATCTTCATCAAAAGTTAAATTTTGATCTTGAGTTAAATTTGTATCTTTTGGAATAAAATTGTGTTCCAAACTCTGATTTTGTTCTAAACTTAAATTCTGCTCTACATTGCTTAAATTTTGCTCATTTAAACTTATATTTAAATCATCAATTTCTTGAATTTTTTGCTCTAAAATACTTACAGATTTATTATTATCAAACTCATTCTCTTGAAAAATACCAATTTCATAATGATCTTTATTTGATGAAATTAAATCTTCTTGTTTATCAATAAAATAATCCGGCTTAACAGAAGAAACATCTTGGGAATTTTGATATTTTACTAAAATTCCCAAAGCTAAAGCTATACAAAGTAAAAAAAGTATAGCTATGATTAAATAACGCTGAATTTGAACTAATTTTTTCTTTGACAATGTTTAGTTCTTATCTTTATCTACTAATTTTTTAGCACTGATCCAAGGCATCATCGCACGCAAATTACGCCCTGTTTTTTCTATCAAAGAATCATTCATATTTCTGCGTTCTGCATGCATTCTAGCAAAACCTGCACGGCGTTCTAAGATAAAATCTTTTGCAAAAACACCATTTTGTATATCTTTTAAAACACCTTTCATCGCTTTTTTAGTCTCTTCAGTAATAATCTTTGGCCCTGTAATATAATCGCCGTATTCTGCAGTATTTGAGATAGAATAACGCATATCTGCAATACCACCTTGATAAATCAAATCCACAATGAGTTTCATTTCATGCAAACACTCAAAATAAGCCATTTCAGGTTCATAACCTGCTTCAACCAAAGTCTCAAAACCTGCTTGAATCAAAGCACTAAGCCCACCACAAAGCACAGCTTGTTCACCAAAAAGATCTGTTTCTGTTTCGGCTTTAAAGGTTGTTTCTATAATACCTGTGCGTCCGCCCCCAATCGCACTTGCATAACTTAAGGCTAAATTTTTAGCATTTTTACTTTCATCTTGATGGATGGCTATTAAACAAGGAGTTCCACCTCCTAAAGTAAATTCATTTCTTACTGTATGTCCTGGTGCTTTAGGTGCTATCATGATAACATCTATACCTTTTGGAGCAACAATTTGACCATAGTGGATATTAAAACCGTGCGCAAAAGCTATAGCCTTGCCTTCACTTAAATTTGGTTTTATTTCGACATTAAAAATATCTGCTTGAATTTCATCAGGAGCTAAAATCATAACCACATCTGCTGTCTTAGAAGCTTCACTTACACTCATTACTTCAAAACCAGCATTTTTTGCTTTAACAGCACTTACACTACCTTCACGAAGTCCGATAATTACATTTACGCCATTATCTCTTAAATTCATCGCATGAGCGTGTCCTTGAGAGCCAAAGCCTATAATTGCTACTTTTTTTGATTTGATTAAATTTAAATCACAATCTTTATCATAATATACTGTAATAGCCATATTCACTCCTTAAAAATTCAAAAATTAAAGGTATTATTATAGCAATTAAAGTATAAATTTCATATTTTTTTTATAAACTTTATGTAAGAATTTTACAAAAAATCATAAAGTATCAAAAGTGAAAGAATTTTTAAACAGTCTTAGTTATGGCATTAGCTCTCATGAAGTAAGCAATGAATTTAAACAAATTTTAAGAGAGCTTTTAGCTAATCATATCATCAAAGAACACAAAAACAAATACTATCTTAACAATGGTTTTGCCTTTGGAGTACTTGATATTTCAAGCAAAGGCACAGGTTTTTTACAATGCTTTGATGAAAGTTTTAAAAAAGATCTTTTGATAGAAAACAAAAACCTAAAAGGTGCAAACTATAAAGATATAGTCGCGGTAAAACTTCTACCTTTAAAGAAAAAACGCCCCAGTGCAAAGGTGATTTTGGTTCTAAAAAGAGCCAATGAAACCTCTTTAGTGATCACCAAAAGGTATGGCGAAGCCGTGCTTGGAATGAATATCAAAACAGGATTAAGCACTGCCTTAAAAGCTTCTCAAAAATCTTTAAAAGCACTACCTTTAGGGACAATTTTAAAAATAGAAAATGAAAATAACAATATCATAGAAGTTTTAGGACATATCGATGATGAAAGCGTAGATGAAAAAATCTCCCTAGCTCTTTTTAATAAAAATAACGAATTTAGCGACGCTTGTATCAAAGAAGCTCTAGCAAACGGCGATAGTGTTGATGCGAGTATGTATGAAAATCGCATGGATTTAAGAGCCTTGCCTTTTTGCACCATAGATCCTATACATGCAAAAGATTTTGATGATGCGATTTATTTTGACATCCAAAAACGAGAAATTTATGTAGCTATTGCTGATGTTAGCGAATATGTTTATGCTTATAGCGCTATAGATAAAGAAGCAAGAAATCGTGGATTTTCTATTTATTTTCCACATATTGCTATACCTATGCTGCCTCATCCTTTAAGTGAAAATATCTGTTCTTTAAAACCTCATTTAGATCGCTTAGCGTATTGTTTTAAAATCACACTCGATCATGAAAATAAAGTCATCAAAGAAGAACTTTTTGAAGGTATTATCAACTCAAAACGCCGTTTTAATTACGATGAAGTTGATGAAATTTTAGTACAAAAACCTGATTTAAAAGAGCTTTCATGGCTTTATGAGCTTTTTGAAATCACAAAAAATTTACGCAAAATGCGTCTTAAAAATGCCTTTGAATTTCGCACCGAAGAATTAAGAATGAATCTAGATGAAAACTTAAGTCTAAAAAGCACAGTTTTTGAAAAAGACACGCCTTCGCATAATTTGATCGAAGATTGTATGCTTTTAGCCAATAAAGCCGCAGCAAAACTCATAGATATAGGCGTTTTTAGAAATCACTTAAGCGCTGATGTAAGAAAAATCGATAAGCTTTTAAATGAATTACGCGAACTCGGAATCGATGTAAATTTTAAGCCCAATCTTCCTGAACTCATACGAGACATACAAGCTTTAGCCGATGAGTTAAATTTAAGAGCAGAAGTAGATAAACTCATCATCAAAGCACAAAAAAAAGCGGAATATTCTAGTGTAAATGCGGGACATTTTGGCTTAGGTTTTGATAAATACTCACATTTTACAAGCCCTATAAGAAGGTATTCTGATCTTATTTTACACAGACTTTTAAAAGCCAAACAAAAAAACGATGAAAAACTTTTTAATTATCTACTTTTAAACATAGAAAGCACTTGCGAGAATCTTAGCACACTTGAAAGAGAGGCGGATAAGGTTGCTTTTGATTTTATGGATAGAAAATTTGCTAGATGGGCGGCTAAAAATATAGGCAAAAAATTTAAAGCTTTAGTTGTGCAAAATGATGGAGTTTGCATAGCTAAACTAGATGATGAAATCAAAGGAGCAGATATAATCCTTTATGATACGCGTGTAAATTTGCTAGAAAGTGTTGAAGTGCAAATCATGGAAGCGGATATAGTTATGGCAAAAATTTATGCTAAAATCACCCAAAGACTCATAAAGGAAGAAAATGTATAGAAAAGAGCTTCAAACCTTACTTTCTAAAGATTCAATACCTAATTTTTTCTTTCTTTATGGAGCGGATAATTTTCAAAGCGAACTTTATGCTGAATTTATAAAAGAAAAATATAAGCCCGATGAAACTTTAAAACTTTTTTTTGAAGAATACAACTTCACTCGTGCAAGTGATTTTTTAAGTACAGGATCGCTTTTTAGCGAAAAAAAATTACTCGAAATTAAAACTTCTAAAAAAATTCCAACAAAAGATCTTAAAATTTTAGTAGATCTTTGTAAAAACAATACGGACAATTTCTTTCTTTTAGAGCTTTATGATGAAAACTCAAAGCAAAGCGACATAGAAAAAATTTTCTCTCCTCATTTTGTAAGATTTTTTAAAGCTAACGGAGCTAGAGAAGGCGTGGAGCTTTTAAGTATAAAAGCAAAACAACTAGGGGTTGAAATCACTCAAAATGCTTTGTTTACCCTTTTTACAAGTTTTGATGAAAATTTATATCTTGCTGCGAGTGAGCTTAATAAATTTAGTGGTTTAAGAGTGGATGAAAAAACCATAGAACAATACTGCTATAGTTTGAATACAGGAAGTTTTGAAAGCTTTTTTGAGAAAATTTTAAAAAAACAAGACTTTAAAAGCGAACTTGAAAAAATTTTAGACAATTTTAATGAAATTGCTTTAATCAACTCTTTGTACAATGCTTTTTATCGTTTATTCAAAATCGCACTTTATGCTAAAGTCAATGGTAAAATTGACTTTAAAGATCTTTTAGGCTATACTCCACCTCCTCAAGTGGGACAAAATTTAAGCTCTCAAGCCTTTAGTTTAAAAATCGAACAATATAAAGAAATTTTCACTCTTTTGCTTAAAAGCGAATACGAGCTTAAAACCAATTCTAAGCTCGTAAAAAAAGAATTTTTGATTTCAAATTTGCTTAAACTTGCAAGAATTTTGAAAAGCTAACTTACTCCATCACAAGTCGCATAAGGTGTAAGTCCTCACCTTGTGTGATTTTATATTCTATACTTTGACATTTAGGACACTTAAAAACATTTTCTTCTAAAATACTTGTTTGATCACATTTTAAGCATAAAATTTCAAGCGGGGCAAGTTCTATAAAAAGTTTAGCATTTTTACAAATATTTGAGCTTTCTTTAAAAGTTTCAAAACAACGCTTAAAAAGATCCACTTCTATACCGCTTAAACGCCCAATTTTTACATAAATTTCTTGCACATTGCAAACCTTATTGTTTAAGGCATTTTCTTCGCAAAGTTCGATTAAAGATTCTACTATACTTAATTCGTGCATTAGCAAATTCTTGGCAAAAGTTCGCCTTTAGGGCTTTCTAAAAAGCGTTTTGCCCCATAAGCGTTTTGTAAGATCACGCGTGCTTTTTTCTCTTCTAAAACTTCTCCTATAATACTCGCATTTGCATTGTATTTTTTTAGAATTTCTAAGGCTTTTAACTCATCTTCTTTTTCCACGCAAAGTATAAAAGTGCCTTCATTTGCAAGCTCATAAGCTTCATAACCAAAAAGCTCACAAAGTCCTAAAACCTCATCTTGAACGATGATTTTTTCTTCAAAGATCAAAAGATCATTTCCGCTTTGCTTTGCCCACTCATTTAAAACCGCACTAAGCCCCCCACGAGTAGCATCTCTCATGGCTACAACCTTTATATCTTTTTCTAAAAGCTCTAAAACCTCTTTATCTAAAGCCTTACAATCACTTTTAATATCAGCTTCTAGCTCATTTCTTTTGATTAAAACACTAGCTCCATGCCTTCCTATATCGCCTGAAAGAAGTATGCTAAGCCCTGCTTTGATATTTTTACTTTCTTTTTTAGAAATAATTTCACCTAAGGCTGTAGTGTTGATATAAATTTCATCTGCCTTACCCTTAGGAACAACTTTAGTATCACCACAAACCAACATAACTCCACATTTTTCACATTCTTCTTTAATGCTTTTTAAAATGCGTTCTAGTTTTTCTAGCTCAAAACCTTCCTCTAAGATAAGCCCTAAACTTAGATATTTTGGCTTAGCACCTACCATCAAAATATCATTAACAGAACCACAAACACAAAGTTTGCCTATATTAATCCCTTCATCTAAAAAAATCGGACTTAAAACAAAAGAATCCGTGCTTAAAGCCAAATTTCCCAAAATTGCCGCATCATTATTTGCGTTTAAAATTTCATTATCAAAGATCTTAAAAAGCTTAGCTAAAAGCTCATTCATCTCTTCTCCGCCACCTCCGTGGGCTAAGGAAATATTTTTCATACATTCACCTTTGAGTATTTATAATACGCCGCACAAGCACCCTCGCCAGAAACCATACAACTTCCTATAGGACTTCTTGGCGTACAAGCCTTGCCAAAAACTTTACAATCATAAGGCTTAGCCAAACCTCTTAAAATTTGCCCACAAATACAGGCTTTGCTTTCATTTTTACTTTGCACCGTACAATCAAATTTTTTACTCGCATCATAGGCACTAAATTCTTCTTTTAACTCCAAGCCTCCATCTTTAATAAGTCCTAAGCCACGAAATTCAAAATCACACACTCTAAAGTATTTTTTTACTAAATTTCGTGCTTTAACATTGCCTTCTTTGCTTACAGCTCTTTTGTATTGATTATACACTTTAAAAGTGTCTTCATTGCTTTGTTTTATGATATTTAACACACTTTCTAAAATATCAACTGGCTCAAAACCACTCACCGCTATAGGGGTTTTAAATTTTGCCGCTAAAGGCTCATAAATACCATAACCTGTTATTACACTCACATGAGAAGGGCCTAAAAAAGCATTGATTTTTACATTTTCATCATTCATGATCGCTTCTACAGGTGCTGGAACTGTGATATGATTGATATGAAAAAAGACATTATTTATTTTCTCTTCTATAACCTTTTGAAGAAGTAAAGCGCTCATAGGCGTAGTGGTTTCAAAACCTATAGCAAAAAAGATGATATTTTTGTTTAAATTTTGCTTAGCGATTTCCAAAACCTCAAGTGGAGAATAAAGCGCTCTAACATCAGCCCCTTTAGCTCTTAAATCAAGCAGAGAAATTTCACTTCCAGGCACCCTTAAAAGATCTCCTAAAGTACAAAAAATCGTATCTTTCATAGAGGCTAGTTTAATAGCTGTATCAATGCGAACTCTTGGCATAACACAAACAGGACATCCTGGCCCATGGATAAAGTTAATTTCCTTTGGTAAAATAGAAGGCAGGGCATATTTCATGATACTATGCGTATGCCCACCGCAAATTTCCATGATGTTAATAGGATTTTTAAGTTCTTGTTCTATGAGTTTTTTTAAAGCTAAAATGCTTTCTTTATCTCTAAATTCATCGATGAAATTCATTTAAACCCAAATCTCCCTCATCACTTTTTATCTCTCCACTATTCATTTTTTCTACTATTTCTTGATAGGTTTTAATGCTTTCTAGCGCAGCTTCTTTGTCGATTTTTTCCATAGCAACGCCTACATGGATTAAGACATAATCGCCTTGTTTTAAAGGCTCATCAATCAAATCCAAATTAACTTTTCTTTTCACACCTAAAGTTTGTACTAAAGCATTATTTAACTCATCGATTTCTAAAATTTCAGAAGGTATAGATAAACACATTAAAAAAGCTCCTTTTTAAGTTTAAGCACCTTATACCAAAGCTCCATATTAGTGCCATTTTTTGCATCAAGAGTGATAATATCTGCTCTAGGATTTAATTCTTTAATCAACTTAGTTGCCTCTTTAACATCAAAATCAAAATGATGAGCCAAATCTGCCTTTGTGATTAAAACTATATCAGCCTTTTTAAACATCACAGGATATTTTTGCGGTTTATCACTTCCTTCAGTTACCGAAAGCAAAACTACATTTAAATGCTCTCCTAAATCATAACTTGCAGGACAAACTAAATTTCCAACATTTTCTATAAAAAGCAAATCCACATCATCAATGGCTAAATGATGCAAAGCTTCATGCACCATAAAAGCATCCAAATGACAGCTTTGCCCTGTAGTGATTTGATATGCCAAAGCTCCAGCATTTTTTACTCTTAGGGCGTCATTATTGGTTTCTAAATCCCCTTCAATCACAGCGATTTTAAACTCATTTTTCAAAGCCTTAATCGTGCTTTCTAAAAGAGTGGTTTTTCCACTACCTGGAGAACTCATTAAATTAATACAAAGCGTGTTAGCTTCATTAAAATGCGCTCTATTGTGCTTAGCTTCTTCATCATTTTTGCTTAAAATTTTAGAAATCACTTCTATGGTTTTACTTTCTTTTAAGCTTGGATTTTCATGGTGGTGATCATGATGATGATCGTGCGTATGGTTTGAATTTATAGAACAGCCGCAATCTTTACACATTTTCTTTCCTTTTATATTTTTTGTTTCATTTTAACCTTAAAAGCATTAAAAAATTATGAGTTTTTAGAATATTTGCTTTATTTTTCTAAATTTAAAAAATGTACCATTTGTCCTAAGGCTATGGAGCTATCATTGCAAGGGTATTTTAAAGGTACAAAAAAATCAAAATTTTTAGCTTTTAAAATTTCAAGTAAGGTTTTGTTTTGAAAAACTCCTCCGCTCAAAAGCACTTTTAAATCATAATCTTTGCTAAAATCTATGATAAAATTTGCCAAGGCATTAAACATACCTGTAATTGCCTTAGTTTTTTCATCTTGTAAAGCCCCTAGGATTAAATTTTTAAAATTAACCTGCCCTTTTTCTACAAAAAGCTTGTAAGAAAAATCAAGATTTTTATCATAAAAAGCTTCACACATTAAACCAACTTGAGCTTCATAAGAACTTTTTTCTAAGTTAAAAACAATACTTCCAAAAGCATCGATAATGCGTCCTAAAGAACTCGTTTGTAAGTTAGAATGTGAATAAATTTTTTTAAGATTTTCAAGTTTGATTTTTGGAATTTTTGCTAAAAACTCCTTAGCCTTATCTTCTAAATCATAATGAAAAATAAGACTTAGAGCCAAATTTTGTATATTTTTAATATCACTATTTATAAGAGTGAAATTTTCAAAATGTGCAATTCTTTCATATTCTTTCAAATTTCCTACAAAAACTTCTCCACCCCAAATTTTGCCATCTTCACCATAACCTGTTCCATCACAAATAAAAGCTAAAGCCTTTTCATCTTTTGCAAAATTTTCTTCATATTCAAAATAAGCCGCACAAAAATGCGCATAATGATGAGAAATTTTAATCCTTTCTTCAAATTCTTTTGCATAGCTAAAATGCGGGTGTTTATCGCATAAAATCGCATCAAATTTCAAATCATAATTTTGTTTAAAAAATTCTAAAAGTTTAAAAAATCTCTCATGCACATCAAGACTTTTCAAATCCCCTATATAAGGAGAAATTAAAAGTTTATTTTCATAAAAAATCACAAATTCATTTTTAAGCTCCGCACCCAAAGCTAAAAAAGTGCCTTTTTTATTAAAATTTCTTTCCAAATAAAAAGGATTTAAACCCCTTGAAGTACGCAAAAACATAGTTTTACCATTTACCACTTGAGCTATGCTATCATCACTTGCATTCATAATTTCTCTATCATAATCTAAATAAAAATCAAATACTTCGCTAAGTTTTTGACACAAATTAAACTCATCTTTAATAATACTTTCTCCGCTTAAATTCGCACTTGTTGCTACAAGACTTCCTTTAAAATACTCAAAAAGCAAAAGATGTAAAGGCGTATAAGCTAGCATAATACCAATTTTATCAACATCAGGTGCGATTAAAGAAAAGGCTTTTTTCGCCTTTAAAATCACAATAGGAGCTAAAACCCCACCAAGCAAAGCTTCTTCTTTTTCATCTATAAAGGCAAGTTCTTTAGCACTTTGTAAATCTTTACACATCAAAGCAAAAGGTTTTTTAGGGCGATTTTTTCTAAGTCTTAGAGCTTTTAAAGCTTCTTCATTAAAAGCATCGCACATGAGATGAAAACCACCCATGCCTTTTATGGCTAAAATTTTACCTTCCTTTAAAAACTTCGCACTTTGCATAAAAGCTTCTTGATCTTTAGCTAAAATTTCACCCTTTGGATTTTTAAGAAAAACATTGATTTTACACTTAGGACAACTAATAGGCTGGGCATGAAAACGCCTATTTTTAGGATCTTCGTATTCGCTTTTACAAAACTCACACATCAATAATTCTTGCATAGAAGTATGGGTTCTATCATAAGGAAGACTTTTTATAATACTAAAGCGTGGCCCACAATGTGTGCAAGTGATAAAAGGATATAAAAAGCGTGGATTTTTTTCATCAAAAAATTCTTTTTTACACTCTTTACAAAGCGCAAAATCACTTAACATAGGTGTGCTTTTTGCATTCTTTAAAGAAGGAGTGATACTAAAATTTTCATAGTTTGGAATAGAAATTTGTGTGATTATAAGCTTATCTATTCTTGCTAAAGGTGGGAGATTATTTTTTAAATTTTCTATGAAATTTTCACATTCTTTTTGAGTGCAAGAAAGGATGATTTCCACCCCAAAACCATCATTTCTTACCTCTCCAAAAAGCTTTGATTTCAAAGCTAGTTCATAAACTAAGGGACGAAAACCCACCCCTTGAACTAAACCTGAAATTTTGATCTTATATCCTAAGTGGCACATCGCTTAATTGACAATTTTTAAGATGTTTGAGAGTATTTTTAAGCAAAGATTTATGTTCAAACAAAGATCCACTTATAAGTGCTAAATCGCTTTGCTTTTTCTCTCTTAATTCATCATAAGTATCACGCAAGAAATAAGCCAAACTTTCAACCGCTCCATAAGCGATATTAGCACTATCTACACCTGCTAACATAAAACTCATAGCAGATCTTAAGGTTCTTGTATAATCAAAACTTTTATCTTCTTTCAAACGATAATCAATCTTTACTCCACGAGGCATTTTTGACTCATCGGCAATTTTTAAAAGCTCACTAGCACTCTCTTGTAAATTTTTACCCAAATTTAGCACTCTACCCACTAAGCCAAGCAAAGAATAAAAATTATTTCGAAGTTCAAAACTTTCATCTAAAAGAGGAAATTCCTTGCTAAAATTTTCTAAAAGCCTTGCGCCAATTTCATCTTTTTTAATCTCTTCATAAAGCTCTTTGCTGTGTTTTGGTAAAGAAAGTTTAAGCAAATTAAGCTCTTTATTGATAAGCAAAATATCTTCATCATCTTTACTTAGCTCTAAAATAAAAGCCTTTTCCTTATAACGGCTTACAAGATAAGAAATTCTTGCCATACTTTTATCTTTTTTAGAAAAAATAAGCTCTCTTGCCTTAGCATTGATAAATTCAAAACCTTCCAAAACCACCACTTGCTCATCTAAAGCACTGATATAAAAATCTTTTTGATATTCTTCTATCTTTTTTACGCTTAAAAATTTATATTCATTTCCAAAAAGTTTCAAACCTAAAGCAAAGCAAAACAAATCTCTAGCAAGTCTGATTTTAAAATCATTAAAATCAAGATTATGATTTTTTCTAAACATGGCATTAAGCCTTAGCTTCATCAAAGGTTTTTCCAAACTTGCAAGAAGTTTTAAATTTTCATTTGAACAAACAAAAACTGAATTTATAGCTTTAATATCACAAGGAAGCAAAAAATCTCCTATAAATTCGTTCTTAAACAAAGAAAATTCATAAATGCCATTTTTATCTTTTAAATAAATCTTTTTTTCTTGACTTAACAAATCAAAGGCAAAATTTAAAAAAGTATTGAAATTTTCTTCATTGATTTTTTCAAATTCTGATAAATTGCTTGAAAATTCACACTCACAAAACACGCCCCATTCGTTTTTGTTTAAAAGTTTTTTTTCTTGATAGGCATTAGAATTTAAATGAGTAATATAAGAAAATCTTGAAAATTCTTTACCTTCTGGCATACAAAGGTTAAAATCCTGTCCCGCTTTTACATCAAATTTTTTCAAAAAAACACTATGACTCATGAAATTCAAAGAATCACAAAAAGTCTTTAAATTTTCTTCATCTGCATCGATAGAAAAATGATAAATATTTTCTTCTTTGCTAAGGGTATAATTGTAATTTTTCGCATAAAAACGCAATAAATATTCAAAAATATCATTATCCGCATTATAAATAAAATCAAAATCCAAAGTCATATTATGCCTTTTTTGAAAAATAAACTATAAATATAACATTTTTAACTTAAAAATTCTTTCTCTCTTTGTCTAAAATCGCTCATAAAATGCTCCATAAAAGCGTAAAATTCTTTGCTGTGATTAGGGAATTTTAAGTGGCTTATTTCATGCAAAATCACATATTCAATAGCCCTTAAACTCTTTTGAATGAGTTTTAAATTTAAATTGATATAGGCTTTATTATGATTACAAGAACCCCAACGCGTTTTCATATTTTTAATGCTTAAGTGTGTGTAAAATAAACCTGTTTTTTGACTCCATTTTTTAAGATAAAAAGTAAAAATCTTTTTGGCATTTTGTCTTAAAAATAAATCTAATTTTGCTTCATTTTGACAAAGAATTTTATCTTTATCAAAATAAGTTTTTTTAGCATTTTCATCAAAAATAATTTTATATTTTTTAGCTAAAAAGATTAACTCATCATCTTTTAAGGCTTTTTTTTCAAATCTTTTTTTTGCCTCATTTATCCAAGGGTTTGATTTATCTAAAAACTCATAAACACTTTTAAAGGTGCAAAAATAAGGAATGCTAAGAACAAACTCACCCCTTTCATTGAGCCTTAATCTTAAAGTTTTTATGCGTTTTTTAGAATAAAAATAGCATTCATCTTTATAAATAAATGATTTTAAACTAGAGCTTTGCCTTGCCATTTTTTACTTTTCCATCTGTATGAATTTACCATTCCACGCAAAAACTCATCTGCACAAAATCCTATCCAAACCCCTAAAATTCCAAGATTAAAATAAAAACAAAGCACATAACCCACAGGCAAAGATACCCCCATCATAAAAACAAGTCCGCTAAAAAATGGAAACTTAGCATCGCCACTTGCACGCAAGGAATTAACCATAACTATATTAAAAGTTCGTGAAATTTCAAGAAAGATTGAAAGAACAAATAAAGGTATCATTAAATTTTTTAACTCTTCTTTAAGCCTTAAAATTTGCATAGTAAAATCTTGACAAAGATAATTCAAAAGTGCCACTAAAGCACTCGCTATCACACTAAAATATAAAGCACGCCAAGTGTGTTTATAAGCGATATTTATATATCTAGCACCGACTAATTTACCTACTATAATTTCATTAGCTATGCTCGTAGCTTGTCCTATAAGCATGATAAGCATTGAAATTTGAAAATAAATCGTTTGCACACTCAAACTCGCCTCGCCTAAGCTTGCTACAAAAGCAAAAGCTATAGTGTATTGAACTATCCACAAAAGATTTTCTCCTGCTGAAAACCCACCTATATTTAAAACCTTTTTTAATACCTCTTTTTCAAGTTTTATCATTTCTTTGATTTTAAGATGAATTTTAAGTTTATAAAAAAGTATCACAAGTAAAGCCACTATAGCAACAATACGGGCAAAAATATTACTAAGCCCTACTCCAAAAAGTTCTGATTTTGTATAATGCAAAACATAATAATTTCCACAAATCACCACTATATCCATCAAAAAGCCTATAAGCATAACCCAATAAGCCATATTATAAACCCTTACAATAGCCGCTAAAACAATTCCTATGGCATCAAAAAACAAACAAATTGCAAGCATGTTTAAATAAATTTCACTATCTTTAAGTAGTTCTTGTGGGATTTTTAAAAGATAAAGCAAATACTCCCCATGCCATAAAATAAGCGCGCCACACACAAAACCTAAAAGTGCATTTAAAAACAAACTTTGATGAATCACTTTTCTTGCTAAAACATGATCTTTTGCACCAATAGCCTGAGCTATCACCACACTACAACCCACACTTAAAAATGAAAAAATAGTGATAAAAAGATCTAAAATTTGATTTCCAGCCCCCATAGCACCCACAAGAAAATTAGAATAATGCGACACCATAGCAGTATTGATAATCACAGTTAAATATTTAGAAAGCAAATCCCAAAATATAGGAATACTAAGTCTTGTTAAAGAAAGTTGTTTTTTTGCCATGATCATTCTTTTAAAAAGCCGTATTCATAAATTTTTGGCTCTAACTTTTTAGCTAAAATTTTTAAATTTGCATTTAAATCACTCAGTAAAGCTTTATAATGCTCGTCTTTTGCTTGGCTAGGAAGCTTCATCCTGCCTTTTTCATCCCTGCCTTGAAAAAATTCTTTGATATCATAAAGCGAAGCATTGGCTAGATAGTTTTTATCTTCACTATGAGTATGATAATACTTAAAAAGTTCTTTTCCAGCTTTTAAAAGTTCATTTGCTTGGGGGCTAAATTCTATCTTGGCTAACTCATCGCCAAAAAGCGAGTTTTCATCTTTTATATTGCCCTTTATAAATTTATACATAAAATCACTCTTAAAAGCTTCTTTTGTGATACCTAGTTCTTTTTCGCTAAAAGGTATGAAATGATTTATCCCCTCTTTTGCACTTATGCGATTTTTACCATGAAAAAGCATAAAAGATAAACAATCGCTTTTAAACTCATTATCATTTTTATATAAATCATTAGGATACAAAAATTGATCATTATGATTTATATAAGTATGCTCTATTATATGACGCACTGAGAAATATATAGCTATATTAATGATATTTTCATTGATATCTTGAAAAATTAAATGCACATTTCTTTTTTTATTTAAAATTGCAATATGATTATTTTGTTGAAAATCAGGTGCATCAGCCATTAATACACCTATATTATTGCCATCTTTTTTATTAAATGTTCTAAGCCATTTATTGATACTTTCTTTTTTATCATTATAAAAATACTTCACTCCTAAGAAATTTCCATTTTCATTAAATACATCAAGTTTTATTTTTTTAATTTCTTCTTTTTTACTCATATCCCATATCAAAAATCCTATAGGAAAATTTCCTTTTACATTATCAAAGGTATTAGCAGGCACCATAAAGCCTTTTAAAAATTTAGCCTTAAAATTCTCTCTAAATTTTATAAAATTGGTAGAATTTACATATTTTAAAGTCGAAAAACTAGCCATTAAACAATCTTCTATCTCACAATAAATTCTGATAAAAAATTGTGCAAAAAGTTCATTATTTGCTTTTCCTAAAATATCTTTGTATTTTTCACAAATTTTATTTTCTCTTGCTACTTTACTTTTATGATTTCCAGTACCACTAGCAGTTTTTGAATTGCTAGCTTCCGCATAAGGTGGATTGATAAAAATTATTAGTTTTTTGCGTTTGTTTTCATCTTTTAAAATCTCTTGTAAATTTAAAGGTAATTTTGATTTTTGGATGATTTTACCCTTATCATCTACCTCATCAAAAAATTCATCATTTAAAAAGTCAAACTCAAAAATATGATTTTCAAATAAATTCGCACCATTTTTTATACGCTCATGTATCACATCTGTATCGGCTTTATCAAGAGTAGAACAAAAGATATTTTTTGCATTGGTAAAATTGGCCAGTAAATTTCCTGTTCCACCCGCTAAATCCCATATATAATACTCCTCTTCATAATCCTCCCCAAAAGTTTTAGAAAGATACTCACAAGCCTTATCCACCCAAATTCTTGGAGTAAAAAAGGCTCCTTTTCGCTCTCTTATATCTTGATCTACAAGCAAATCTCTACGCTTTATAATATAATCCCAAAATTCTTTTCTTGGAGGACGCTCGTAAATCGCCCAAAATCCATGATGGGCTTTTTGATTATCTTTAAAAGAAGTGCGTTCGTTGATGATAGAACCTAAATCACTTTTTGTTTTATTAAACTCATAATAATCTTTTTTAAGAATGGCAAATAAATTTTGACTGATGGTTTCATTTTCATTTGAAAGCAAATCAGCCAAATAAAAATCAGCATCTATAATCCCGCTTTCTTTAGCCAAATTCCAATCAATACTGATAGTATCTTTAACCATTTTATTCCATTTATGATAAATACTTACAAAATTATTTTTATCGATTTTAAATTTGTTTATATTTTCACTCGTAAGATTTTTTTTTATGAAATTTTTTAATTCTTCATCATTTTTTTCATAATAAAAAATTTGCGCTGTATTTAAAATGCTATCTAGATCTTTTAGAAGTTTTAAAAACTGCTCACTTTTATGATTGCTAGGTGTTACGCTAAAGTCTATATCGCTTTGATAAAAAATTTCTTGCAAGGAAGAAAAAGGTAAAAAGGCTATCTTTTCAGCGTCAAAAGCACAAAGCAAATTTGGAGTTTGCTCTGTATAAAATTTATATTTTCCTATGGTAAGTACAAGCTGGACAAAAGACTTTTTAAGCTCGCTTTTTCCTTGTTTGACTTCAGCCCAAAGTAAATTAACTTCGCCCAAAAGTTTTAAATTTTGAGTGATACAAAAATCAATCTTAGTGCCTATATAATTAAACTTAGAAAAATACAAATCCTTAATCTTACTTTTTAAAGGCTCTTCGCTAAGTTTTAAAAGTGTTTCAAACAAAACTATATCCTTATGAAATTTTTTTCAAGGATATAATTTTAATACAAAGATACTTGTTTTTCTATAAATCTCACCCAAAAGCACCGCTTAAGTAAGCTTTGGTTTTTTCTTGTTTTGGATTTTCAAAAAATTCTTTACTTTCACCAAATTCTATAAGCTCACCTAGGTGAAAAAATGCAGTATAATCGGCCACGCGTTTACCTTGTTGCATATTATGCGTAACCATGATCATAGAAAGATTATGACTTAGCTCTTTTAAGAGCTCTTCTATAACACCTGAGCTAATAGGATCAAGTGCGGAAGTTGGCTCATCTAAAAGCAAGAGCTTAGGTTTTATTGCTAAAGCTCTTGCGATACAAAGGCGTTGTTGTTGTCCGCCTGAAAGAGCTAGAGCATTTTGCTTTAATTTATCTTTAACCTCTTCAAAAAGTCCTACTTTTTGCAAACAATCCACCACCAAAGCTTCTTCTTCATCTTTATTTTTAATCATACCATGAAGTTTTGGTGCATAAGAGATATTTTCATAAATGCTTTTTACAAAAACATTAGGTTGTTGAAAAACCATGCCTACATTTTTACGCAAAGCTACTACATCTTGATTTTTAACATCTTTTCCTTCAATTTCTACCAAACCATCGATTTTTGCGATTTTATCATTCATTCTGTTAAAACAACGCAAAAAAGTGGATTTACCGCATCCTGAAGCACCGATGAGTGCGGTAATTTTGTTTTGTTCTATTTGCATATTGATATCAAATAAAGCTTGTTTTTTTCCATAAAATAAATTTAAATTTGTTGTTTTTGCTATCACTTTAATTTTCCTTGAAAATATTTTCTTAATAATATCGCACTAAGATTTAACACGACTAAAAGTCCTAAAAGCACAATAATACCCGCTGCTGTTCTTTCTAAAAATGCACGCTCTGGCATAGCCGACCATGAGTAAATTTGAGCAGGCAAAACGCTAGTTGGATCAAAAATCGAACTAGCTACATCAGGGATAAATGCTATCATACCGATAATCATCAAAGGTGCAGTCTCTCCTATAGCCCCAGCTAAAGTCAAAATAGAACCTGTTAAAATCATAGGCATAGCTAAAGGTAACATAATCCCTTTTACCATTTGAACCTTTGTCATGCCTAAGGCATAAGCGGCATTTTTCATGTTAATGTCCACACTTTTTAAAGCCGCTTTGGTTGAAACAATGATAATAGGTAAACTCATAATAGCCAAAGTAAGCCCACCCACTAAAGCACTTGAGCGAGGCATTCCAAAAAGATTGATAAACACTCCAAGTCCTAAAAGTCCAAACAAGATACTTGGAATACTTGCAAGGTTATTAATACACACTTCTATAAAATGTGTAAATAAATTTTGCGGTGCAAATTCTTCTAAGTAAATTGCCGCTGCAACGCCTATAGGAACACTCACAACCATACAAACAAGCATAACAAGCAAAGTCCCTACAACTGAAGATAAAATTCCTGAATTTTCAGGAGATTTTGAGTCCCCATTTAAAAAGAAATTGCTATTAAATTTAAGCTCTATCTCGCCTTTTTGCACAAGATCATCAACTAAAGCTCTTTGTTTTTCACTAAGGCGATTATATTTTTGCTTCATATATTGATCCACTTCTGAATTTGCCAAAAGCCAAGTTTTTTCAGTGATTTGCCCTGTTCTTATCTTTCTTTGCTCAGCGCGAGATAAAAGATCATAAGCAGGAGAATTTCTATTAGCCTCTACAAAAATATAAGTTTGCTTAAAAGATCCAATTCCAAGATAACCCACACTCCCTAAAAAGATACAAAGAAAAATTAAATTAATATAAAGCCCCATTTTACAAAGTCTTTTAAAAGACTTTGAAGCTTTTTGTCTTTTTTTAAAAAGTTTTTTCATAAATTTTTCCTTTTGTGAAAGCGATTGATAAGATAAACACTAAACATATTGATGATTAAAGTGATGATAAAAAGCACTAAACCTAAAGAAAAAGCACTTAAAGCTAAAGAACTATCAAAAGCTTGATCTCCGCTTAAAGCTTCTACGATTTTTACCGTTACCGTTGTCATATCTTCTAAAAAATTTAAAGTTAAATTTGGACGCAAAGAAGCTGCCATTACCACTATCATGGTTTCACCTAAGGCTCTTGAAAGTCCTAAAAGACAAGCTGCAACTATACCAGGAATAGCCTCAGGTAAAATCACAGCAAAAACCACTTCTTTTTTTGTCATACCTAAAGCATAAGCACCATTAATCCTTTTCTCACTTACTGCTTCAATACAATCTTGAGATAAAGAAGCCACTATAGGTACTATCATGATCCCCATGATAAAACCTGCGCCTAAAGCACTTTGAAAACTTGCTTGTATGCCAAATAAAGAAAAAAACCACACTATAAAAGGTGCTACAACTATAGCCGCAAAAAATCCAAAAACAACAGTAGGAATCCCTGCAATGATTTCTAAAATAGGTTTTAAGTAATTTTTAGATTTTTTACCAGCAAAAACACCTAAATATATAGCACACATAACCCCTAAAGGTAAAGCCGTTAGCATAGCAATCAATGAAATATAAAAAGTTCCCCAAAAAAGCGATAGTGCCCCAAAAACACCTTGTTTGCTCATACCATCTGCATTCATAAAAGCTGCATCAGCTGCCCACTGACTTGAGAATAAAAAGGTAACAACGCTTTCTTTTTGAAAGAATTTTAAAGCTTCAATTAAAATCGTAAGCATGATAGCAAAACTTACTATCACGCTTACAAAAGCACATAAAAAAAGTGCAAATTTGATTATTTTTTCTTTTAACAAAGTTTTTCCTTAAAAAACTTTTCCAGCTTTTACAAGCTCATCATTTAAAATTTTTCTATCTTCTATATGTTTTTGAGAAGCTTTTAACTTATCATTATTTAAAGGGATAAGTCCTATTTTTTCAAGCTCTCCACCACTTTTTGCCAAATCATCACTCATATAAATTTTTGCAAATTCAAAGGCTTCTTTTGGATTTTTCTTAGCATTGATATAAATAAACAAACTTCTTGCGAGTTCGTATTTTTCATCTGCGATGCTTTCTTCGCTTGGCGTAACACCATCGATATTAGCAGCATTGATTTTGTCTGAATTGCTCACTAAAAAGCTATAACCAAAAATTCCAAAAGCATCCTTATCAATAGTAAGTTTTGAAACGATTAGATTATCATTTTCGCCACTTGGGATATAAGCACCATCTTGGCGTATGGTTTTATACTCGCCTTTATACTCAGGAATTTTTTTAGACACATCACTCATTACAAGCTCTTCTATAGTATCTCTTGTTCCTGAACTTGATGGTGGGCCATAAACACTAATTTTACGATTTGGTAAATTTTTATTGATTTGATTCCAGTTTGTATAAGGATTTGGTATAAGTTTTCCATTTTGTGGAATTTCTTTTGCTAATGCTAAGAAAAGTTCTTTTTTTGTGATATTTAATGGAGCATTGGTTTTATTTTGGGCTAAAACTATACCATCATAACCTATCATAATCCCTACTATATCAGTTACTCCTGCTTTTTTGCAAGTTTCAAATTCGCTTAATTTCATAGGTCTTGAAGCATTAGAAATATCAGTAGTTCCTTCGCAAAATACCTTAAATCCACCCCCTGTTCCCAAGCTCTCTACTATAGGAGTTTTGGTATTTTTAATCGAAGCGTATTCTTCAGCTACAAAAGAAGTAAAAGGATACACAGTCGATGAACCTGCGATTTTTAAATCTGCTGCATTTAAAGTACCACAAAGTGCAAGACTTGCCACACTTAAAGATAGAATTTTTTTCATTTTTTCTCCTTAACTTTAAAAAAGTAATGGAAGTTTAAAAAAACTTGGAAACATTTTGGAAACATTTTTTATTTTGTATTTTTCTTAAATATAATTTTTAACTATCAAAAAATTTAGCTTGTTTTTAAAAAAATAATATATCATTATAAAACATTATTAAATTTTAATAAGGAGATAAGAATGCTTTCTAAAGAAGTTGTAAAATTACTCAATGAACAAATAAACAAAGAAATGTATGCAGCAAACTTATATCTTAGTATGAGTTCTTGGTGCTATGAAAACAGTCTTGATGGAGCTGGAGCCTTCTTGTTTGCACATGCAAGCGAAGAAAGCGATCATGCTAAAAAGCTTATCACTTATCTTAATGAGACAGATTCTCATGTAGAGCTTCAAGAAGTAAAACAGCCTGAACAAAATTTCAAATCCTTGCTTGATGTTTTTGAAAAAACCTATGAACATGAGCAATTTATCACAAAATCAATCAATACTTTAGTTGAACACATGCTAACACATAAAGATTATTCTACTTTTAATTTCTTACAATGGTATGTAAGCGAACAACACGAAGAAGAAGCACTTTTCCGCGGTATAGTTGACAAGATTAAGTTAATCGGAGAACACGGAAATGGACTTTATTTAGCTGATCAATACATCAAAAATATTGCATTAAGCAGAAAAAAATAATCTTTGCCCTACTATGGGCAAATCTCGCTTTGGATTGAAGGTATGACTTATTTTTCTCTAGAATTTAGTATTTTAATGATAGCTTTTTTTGCTATTTATTGGACTTTTAAAAATGATTACAAAATACAAAATATTTTAATTTTAATTTTCTCTTATATTATTTATATTTTAATCAATCCTTATTTCGCCTTGGTTTTATTTATATATACCTTTTTTATACACTATTTTGCCTTGCTAATTTTTGTGCGTCGCAAGCGTTATATTTTCGCTACTTGCATGGCTTTTATTATTTTGAATTTATGTTTTTTTAAATACTTTCCTAGCATCAAAGGAAGTGTTGATGAGATATTAAATTTTTTCGGTTTAGAATTTTTAAATATTGATTTAGTATTACCAATAGGGATTAGTTTTTATACCTTTACTTCTATTACTTATCTTGTAGAAGTTTATCAAAAACGGCGTTTAGAAAGTTTTTTAAATTTAGCAACCTTCTTATCATTTTTTCCAACACTACTTTCAGGGCCTATTATGCGAAGTTCTTTTTTCTTTGAACAGGCCTATCAAAAACGCGAATTTAAACATGCAAATTTAATCATCATCTTGCTTGTTTTTGGTATAGTTAAAAAAGTTTTAATAGCCAATTACCTTGGAATTTATGCTAAAAGTATTTTAGACTTTCCACAATCTTATAATTTCATACAACTTTTAAGCGCAATTTACGCCTACGCGATTCAAATATACTGCGATTTTAGCGGATATGTTGATTTAGTTTGTGCTTTTGCTTTAATGTTAGGTTTTACCCTTCCACCTAACTTTAACATGCCTTATCTTGCAAAAAACCTAAAAGATTTTTGGGCTAGATGGCATATCAGTCTTTCAGCCTTTATAAGAGATTATATCTATATACCTTTAGGGGGCAATAGAAAAGGAATGCCACGCACTATAGTTAACATACTCATCGCTTTTATACTTTCAGGTATGTGGCATGGCAATACACTTGCTTTTATTGTTTGGGGTTTATTGCATGGTATTGGCATAGTTTTTATACATTTGCTAGCTTTAAGCAAATTTAGTTTAAAAAAAATTCCAGCTTTAGGAAGATTTTTAACCTTTCAATTTGTATGTTTTACTTGGATTTTCTTTTATTATAGCAAAAATCTAGAAGATGCAATAGAATATTTTAAAGCTTGTTATTATAATTTCTTCCAAATTCCATCTTATAACGATATTTATATGTTGGTTGCTTTTGGGGTTCTTTTTATGATCTATCCTTTATTTATTAATTTTAAAGAATATTGCATTAAGATTTTAAATCTTACTCCATTTTTGCTAAAACCTTTTATCATAGCTTTTATTTTACTTTTGGTTTTTGCTTTTATGCCAGATGGAATTCCTGATTTTATTTATTCGAGTTTTTAGATGAGTGTAGTTAGATTTTTCTTCATTTTGATTATAGTGCTTGGCTTGGTTGTTGTAGTTATGAATCAGAGTATTAGCTCTTATATAGAACAAAAATATCACTTTGCATTCTATCCTCATAATGATCTTTTAAAAGAAGCCAATGGCTTCAAAATTAAATTAGAACAAATTCGTGCAATTTTAAGCAACGAACCCTTGCCTCAAACCAATGAAGAAACTACAAATCAAGAAAGTAAATCAACAGATGAAAACTTAAGTAAAATAGATAAAGTTCTAAACACTTTAGAAAATGATGAAAACACTTCTCATAAAGAAACAAATCCAACCTTAATCCAAGATGCAAATATTAGTTTTATCGACAATACCAAATTAGAACTACAAAATGGAGATGAGTTTTTATTTATCGGAGATTCTTTAATGCAAGGTGTTGCAATAGCCTTAAATAGAGATTTAAGAAATTTAAATCTTAAGGTAACCGATCTTAGTAAACAAAATACAGGCCTTTCTTATAAATCCTATTTTGACTGGTCAAAAGCCACCAATGAAGCTTTTGTTAAAAACTCAAATATTAAATATCTTGTTGTTCTTCTTGGCGCTAATGATCCTTGGGATATTAAAAAAGGAGGAAATTACCATCGTTTTGGCTCCCCTTCTTGGATAGATATTTATACAAATCGTGTAGATGAAATCATTAAAATCGCTAAAAAACATAAAGCCAAAGTTTTTTGGTTTGAAATCCCTCCTGTAAAAAAAGAAGATTTGAACAAAAAAATACAAGTGCTCAATAAAATTTACAGCGATGAAATTCTTAAAAATAAAGAAATTTTTATCAACACTAAGCTATTTTTTAGTGTCAATGATGAATACTCAGCTTATATAAAAGATGAAAACAATAGAAGTATAAAAGTAAGAACAGATGATGGGGTTCATTTTACTCCAAGTGGCGCAAGAGAAATGTCTAAACTTTTATTAGAACACATAAAACTTAAGGAAGAAAATGCTAGTAAATAAATTTAAAATTATCTTATTGTTTTTTATTATTTTTACTAGCTCTTATGCACAAAATTTAAATACAAATGACACAATAGATTCCATGCTCAATCAAAACAAAAATCACTCTGCTTTAACAAGTTATGTATTAAAAAAAGATCTTAAAAATCTAGAAAAAAAATTAGAAAAAAATCAAAACATAGGAATTAGAATTTATGGAGATTCTCATATGGCGGCTGATTTCTTTCCGCGTGTCATAAGAGGATATTTAATCCGATCTAACTCTATAGGTTTTGCCTATCCTCTACAGCCCAAATATCAACAAAATCTTAATCTTGTTTATTCTTATAAAAACTTTGAAATTTTAAACTCAAGAAATCCTGCTAATACTGGACATAATTTTCCACTAGGTGGGATAATAGCCAAAGCAAAAATCAAAGGCGCAAAAATCAACCTTGATACAACCTTAGATAAAAAAAAATTCAAGATAGGATTTTTATTTAAAGCCAAGCAAAATACCAATGCTTTTAGCATCAAAGATGCAAAAAACCAAAGCTATGAGTTAAGAACTACACAAATTAACAAATGGTCTTATAAAGAACTAGAACTTGATCTTCCTTTGCAAATTTCAGCTTTACAAAAGGATGCTGAACTAGGAGGATATTTCATCACAAATAAAAATAATAATGTTTTCTTAGATACCATTGCAATCAATGGTGCCAAAAGTGATTTATGGCTCTCTTGGAATCAAGCAGTTGTAAAAAAAGAACTAGGACTTTTACACAATGATTTGATTATTCTTGCCTATGGTTCTAATGATGCACTCTTTAAAGGGTTTGAAAAACAAAAATTCAAAAATAATTTAAAAAAATGGATTAGCATTTTAAAAACTTACAATAAAAACGCTGTTATCATGCTAATCTCTCCACCAACAGTAGTTCAAAAACAAGGTAAAAACTACAAGCTTGCTCCTGATTTTTTTACTATACGCAAAGCATTATATGAAGTTGCTAAAGAAGAAAAAACTCTTATTTTTGATATGCATCAGTTTATGCAAGATAGCGGAGGAAAAAACAAATGGATAGAGCAAAAGCTTTCGCTCAATGATGTACATCTTACTATAAAAGGCTATGAGCTGATGGCTAAAAAATTACTCGAGGATTTAAAAAATATCATCGATTATTAAATTAATACTTAGGAAATTCTAAGCTTTCATCATTAAAACTTAAAGCTGTGATTTGATAGTAAGAATTAATGGTTTTTAAAAGATTAAATCTAGCTCTTAAAAATTCTTGCTGGGTAGATTTTAAAGTATTGTTTGCATCCAAATAATCTTTTAATTCACTTTTTCCTAAAATATATTTTTCATAATACGCCTTAGTGATAAGCTCTTGTTTAATGTTAATACTTTGCAAATTTTGCAAAAGTAAGGTGTTACTTTGATAATCTTTATAATTCAATGCAAATTCATTCATCGCACTTTGGAAGGCTTGCTCATAAGAAATTAAAAGTTGCTCATAGGTAAATTGAGAAATTTTGATATTTTGCTTTACTCTACCATAATCTAAGAAAGGTAAAGAAATCTTAACATTACCACTTAAAATTTCAAATTTAAAACTATCATCAATTTTTTTATCACTCCCACTTAATGCTCCACCTAAAGAAATACTAGGCAAAATAGATTTTTGTATGGAAGAATAATCCTTAAAGGCTGATTTTAAGCTATTGAGTTTAGATCTCACATCTGCACGGTACGCTAAAGCTTTTAAAGGTATATTAAAATCAGGACTTAAGGTTTTAAAATCATTTAAAGATAAAGTTTTAAAATACTCTATGTAAGCAAAACCTTCTTGCTTTGCTAATAAATCTTGTAAATTTTTTATGAGTAAATTACGATTTTGATCATTGCTTAATAAATTTTGTTTAGCTCTTAATAAGCTTTGTTCTATGTTTAAAAGATCTAATTCTTCTATTTTTCCAAGCTTGTATTTATAACTATAAAGCTCTTTCATTTGTTCTAAATTTGAAAGATAAGCTCGAAGCAATTTATCTACATCGTTAAAATAAGCCAGCTCAAAAACATCATTTAAAGCTGTATTGATCATGCTTATTTTTAAATTTTCAAGATCATAAGCACTTGCTTTTGCACTAAATTCACTCGCACTTGCACTATCTCTTAATTTTCCATAAATATCAAGCTCATAGCTTAAATTTAAAGAATGATTGAAATTTTTACTTTGTTTGCCTGAATTTAAATCTTTATCTCCACCAAAACCCAAATTTCCACTTAAAGTCGGATATAAATCATAATCAATCAAATCGGCTCTAGACAAAGCTGAAAGCAAAGTTTTTCTAGCAATATTAATATCGCTATTATTCAATAAAACAAAATTTAGAAATTCATTTAATTTTGCATTATCATAGGATTTATACCAATCATAAGTAAGATTTAAATCTTTCATTTGTTCTTGGGTTAAATCAACTTCTTTAGGCAAGCTAAGTTTTGCACCACAAGCACTCAAAAAAAATGCTAAAAAAATGCTAAGTATTATTTTCATTTTATTCCTTTGATAATGCACTAATAGGATTTAAATTTGCTGCATTTCTTGCAGGGAAAAAACCAAAAACCACACCGATAAACATAGAACTTAAAAGTCCCAAAAGCACAGAATAGGCATTTAAAATCATAGGAAAATCAGTACTTAAAGTATTAAAAGCAAAAATAACAAAAATCGATAAAATCACACCTAAAATCGCCCCTATAGTACAAATCATAACCGCTTCGATTAAAAACTGCATCATAATATCTTCTCTTCTAGCTCCTATAGCCATGCGTATGCCTATTTCTCTTGTTCTTTCACTTACAGAAACAAGCATGATGTTCATCACTCCTATACCCCCAACAATCAAAGCAATCACAGCCACACAAGCGGTAAGTATGGTTGTAGTGCGTTTATTTGCTGTAATAGCTTGCTTAAAGGTGTCAGAATTAAAAGTAAAAAAATCCTTTTGTCCGCGTTTAATTTCTAAAATTCTTATAATAGCATTTTCAGCCAAAGTTGAACTCACATCATCTTTAACCTTAACTATAATTTCACGCAAATTTCTATCTCCTGTAAGCTTATTCATCAGTGTTGTATAGGGTATATAAAGACGCACTACATTATCTTCTATAGGTTTGTCTGTATCTTTTTGCAAAACTCCTATGATCTTAAAAGGTTGAGAATTAAAAAGTACCACACGACCTAAAATATTTTCACTTTTTTCATCAGGAAAAAGATTTTTTTTAGCATTAAAATCTAGCACAGCAACATTGGTACTATTTTTTACATCATCATTATTTAAAATTCTTCCCGCATCTATCCTTAAACCTTCTATAGCAAAATTATTTACCCCCACTCCTTCAGCTCTTGCACTTAAAGAAATATTGGTATAAGTTGCCACACCTGAAGTATTTGAATGAGCATCCACTGCTTCTAAATATTCTAGGGATCTTAGCGTTTCTAAATCGCTAAAATTAAGCCTTGTTTTACCCGAACGCAAATCCCCAAACCCTTTTCCAGGGCGAATTTCAATAGTATTTGTCCCAAGTCTCGCAATAGACTCAAGCACTTTAGCTTGCGAGCCCAATCCTAAAGCTACAACACAAACTACAGAAGCAATACCTATGATGATTCCAAGCATAGTTAAAATAGAACGAAGTTTGTGCACAAGTATAGAAGAATAAGCTATCTTAAAACACTCAAAGGCTTGATTTTTAAGCAAAGTAAATGTTTTTTTCTCTTTAGACATTGTTTTTAAAGTGAGTTTTTCTTGAGCTTTTTCCTTTTTAGTATCGCTTAAAATTTCTCCATCTTTAATCTCTATAACCCTTTTAGCTTGTGCTGCGATTTTTGGATCGTGAGTTACTAAGACTATAGTATGACCTTGCGCGTTAAGTTTTTGTAAAATTTCAAGTACCATAATACCGCTTTTACTATCCAAAGCTCCCGTTGGCTCATCAGCCAAAATAAGCTCTCCACCATTCATTAAAGCTCTTGCTATAGAAACGCGTTGTTGCTGTCCTCCGCTTAATTCATTCGGTTTAGAATCTAACTTATGAGCTAGTTCTAAATCATTTAAAAGTTTTTTAGCGTTTTGACTTCTTTCTTGTAAATTTTTTCCCGCATAAACTGCAGGTAAAGAGACATTTTCTTTAGCACTAAGCAAGCTTAAAAGATTATATCTTTGAAATATAAAGCCTATTTTTTCACGCCTTAATCTTGCTTTTTCATCGTTATTAAGTTTAGTGACTTCATACTCATCAAAAACATAAGTTCCACTACTTGGTGTATCTAATGTTCCTATGATATTCAAAAGTGAAGTTTTACCACTTCCACTTTGTCCTATAATGGCAACAAATTCACCTTTTTCTATACTTAAACTTACATTTTTTAAAATGGCATTTTCGCCTATATTCTTGCAAATATTTTTAAGAAAAATCATTAAAATCTCAACTTCATTTTAGGAGCTAAGCCATCAGCACTTGAGCTTACTATCAATTCTTCATTTTCATTTACACCTTCTAAAATTTGAGTGTTGATAGAATCTTTAATGCCAAGTTTGACATATTTTTTAACAGCTTTTTGATTTTCTAAAATTTCAACATAATAGCCTTTTGGATCGCTTTTAATTGCATAAGTTGGCACTGCTAAAACAGCCTTTGCACTCGCTACGACAATTTCATTTTGTATACTCATACCAATACGCAAAAAATCATCTTTATTGGCTACATAAAATTTTGCGTAATAATAAATAGCATTTGATGAGCTTGAGCTTGAAGAACTCGAACTTGATGAGCTTGAGCTTGTACTAGAATCACTCACTTCAGTATCAGCTGGATCTATACTTGCAATAGTAGCATGATAAGTTTTTTGAGGATCATTAAGCAAAGAAAAATCAAGCTCTGTTCCTACTTTTATCTTACTCACATCAGCCTCTGCTATTTCCATTCTTACTTCCATTTCGTCTAAATTAGCTATACGGACTATAGTAGGAGTGTTTTGATTAGCATTAACTGTTTGTCCTTCATCTACAGCTACATTAATCACAACACCATCCATAGGAGCAGTAATGGTTGTATAACCTAAATCTTTTTGTGCATTTTTAAGAGTGATTTCAAGCTGAACTACTTGAGCATTAAGCTCTGCAACATTAGCTTTTAAAGTATAATAATTATTTTTTTGAGTTTCTAAATTTTCAAGAGAACTTGCTTTAGCTGCATAAAGTTTTTGCTCTCTTTGATACTGCTTATTCGCAATCTCAAGAGCAACTTTTTTACTCTCTAAATTAGCCTTAGCGCTTTCAAGCTGAGCTTTTGTAATATCTAAATCGTTTTGTTGTTTATCTTTGTCAATTTGAGCGATCAAATCACCTTGCTTTACATGAGTTCCCACATCAACATAAAGTTTTATAATTTGTCCGCTAACTTGAGCACCCACATCGACTTGATCTTTGGCATATACCTTTCCTACTGCCTCTATGGTTTGAGATATATCTTTTTTTTGTATTTTTTGAGTTAAATAGCTGATTTTTTCATCATTATTAAAAAAAATAAAATAAGCCCCAACACTTCCAAGTATTGCAATTAAAATGATTAAAACAATCTTCTTTTTCATAATAACAAATCCTAAAGAAAAATCAAGATTAAATTTTACTCATTTTTTGTGAATTTTTTGTGAATTTTTAATTCTATTTTATAAATTTAAAAATTCTAAAGCCATCATCACATCACCCTGCATTAAAACTTTTAAATTTTCATCATCCCAACAAAAAGTAGAACTATGGTGCAAAGCTAGATGATTTAAATCCTTTGAAATTCCAACAAATACATAAGCTCCCATTCTTTCTCGTGTTAAAAAAGCAAAATCTTCAGCCCCCATGTCAGGTTTAGAAGAAACAATGATATTTTCTTCTCCTAAGACCTTTGCAAAAGCTTTTCTTGCTATTAAAGCAGCTTTTTCATCATTAATCAATGGAGGAAATTCTTTAGTATATTTAAGCTTATAATCTCCACCATTAGATTTTGCTGTAGCAGCAGCCACTTCTTCTAGAGAACTTTTTAAAATATCTTGTGTTTTATCATTTAAAAAACGCACAGTTCCTTTTAAATAAGCATTTGTAGGAATAACATTATAAGTAGTTCCTGCACAAATTTGACCTACGGTAATCACCCCTGCTTCATAAGGGGCTAAACGCCTAGAAACAACACTTTGTATATTATTTACAAATTGCGTTGCCATAATTATAGGATCTATACAAGTATGCGGATGAGCTCCATGTCCTCCTCTGCCAATAAATTCCAAATCAAAAATATCCGTTCCAGCCATCATTTCGCCACTTACAATTTGAGCAGTATTTTCAAGCAAAGACCCCCATAAATGACAACCAAAAACCGCATCAACATAAGGATTTTCCAATACACCTGATTCTATCATAGGTTTAGCTCCACCGCTTCCCTCTTCTGCGGGCTGAAACATAAATTTAATCGTGCCACAAAATTCATCTTTGAGCTCATTTAATATCAAAGCAGCTCCCAAAAGTCCTGCTGTATGTCCATCATGTCCACATGCGTGCATCTTACCATCAATTTTTGAAGCATAACTTAGATTAGTTTTTTCTTGTACAAGCAAAGCATCCATATCCGCTCTTAAAAGAACGCATTTTGGTTTTTTCTGACTCTTCTTTTTTCCTTCTATAGTAGCTAAAATTCCTGTTTTTGCAATATTTTTTTGATATTTAATGCCAAACTCATCTAAAATTTTACACACTAAACGAGCTGTATTTTCTTCTTCAAATTCAAGCTCAGGATGCATATGAATTTGATGTCTTAAATCAACTACTTTATCATAGTACTTTAGTGCTAAATTTTCAACCAGCTTTTGCATTCTTTTCCTTAATCTAAATCTTTTATTTTTTCATCTGCTTTTTTACTGTCAAGTTTTTCCAAATTCGCCTCCATTTTTCGTATTTCTTCTTCTCCGCTACGCACTAATTTTGCATCAATTTTGGAAAAATCTCCAGTTTTTTTATTTGGATATTCTACCTTAGAAAGTATAAAACGCAATAAATTTAATCTTGCTTTTTTCTTATCATCAGAAGAAATAATAGTCCAAGGACAAGTTGGAGTATTAGATGCTAAAAGCATAGAGTATTTAGCTAAAGTATATTTATCCCATAATTCTTGCGATTTTTGATCCACAGGAGATAATTTATATTGTTTAAGTGGATCACTTCGGCGTTTTTCAAAACGTTTTTTTTGCTCATCTTTTGATACTGAAAAATAAAATTTAAAAAAAATAATATCACTATTTGAAATCATATTTTCAAACAAAGGCACCTCTCTTAAAAAATCCTTATGTTGTTGCGGTGTACAAAAACCCATAACCGGTTCTACTCCTGCACGATTATACCAAGATCTGTCAAAAATCACAATCTCACCGGCTGAGGGCAAATGTGCTATATAACGCTGAAAATACCACTGTGTTTTTTCCACATCACTAGGTTTTTCAAGAGCCACAACACGGCAACCACGCGGATTTAAATGCTCAATCAAACGTTTAATCGCTCCACCTTTTCCAGCCGCATCACGCCCTTCTATAAGTATAAGAACCTTTAAACCTTTGGCTTTAACATGATTTTGAAATTTCAAAAGCTCAATTTGCAAATTCTTTAAATCTTTTTCATATTCTATTGTACTTTTCTTTCTTTTAACAGAAACATAAATTTCATTCTTTTTAACAGCCACTTGCGTTTTTGGAGAATTATTTTCTTGCATTTTCAAACCTTTATAAAGTATTTAAAGCAAATTTACCATAATAAATTATAATTGAAGCTAAAAATAAAGGAAAAAATAAGTTTTTAGGAAATTTATGCGTATTTTTGGTATTATTTTATTAAGTTTTTGTTTATGTTTTGCTTCTATATTGTCTTTAAAGGAAGCTTTTAATGTAAAATCAAACTCTTATAATAACTCTATCTCAATTGATATTGAACTTGGAAAAGATATTTATCTTTATTCTAATAAACTTAAATTATATATAAACGAAAAAGATATAAGTTCTTTGATTAATCTACCTCAAAGTTCTACAAGAGATAATGAAAATGTTTATTATCAAAAATTAAATTTAGCTTTGCCAAATTTATTACTAGAGCGCTTTGCAAAAAATACCACAAATTTAATCAAACTCGAATTTCAAGGTTGTTCCGAACAAGGCTTGTGTTATAATCCTCAAACTTGGTACTTTGATCTCATTTCTAAAAAAGATGCTTTTGAAATTTCAAAACCTTACAAAACTCAAAAAACAGATAAAAAAACTAAAATTGAATCTGAAGAAAGCTCTATAGCAAATTTTTTAGCAACAGATAACTTTTTTTGGATTTTGCTAAGTTTTTTTGGCTATGGACTTTTACTCTCCTTAACACCTTGTATTTTACCTATGATTCCGATTTTATCTTCTCTTATCGTAGCAAAAAGTAATGCTAAATTTTCAAAAAAATATAGTTTTTTTCTCTCTTTTATCTATGTTTTTTTCATGTCTTTAGCCTATGCTATTGCTGGAGTTATAGCAAGTTTTCTAGGAGCAAGTATTCAAGGAATTTTACAAAAACCTATTATTTTAATTCTTTTTGCTCTAATTTTCATAGCTTTTGCTTTTGCTATGTTTGGAGCTTTTCGTTTTGAATTGCCATTAAAATTTCAAACCTTTATACATAAAAAAAGCGAAAAAGGGAAAGGAGTTTTAGGTATAGCCATCATGGGATTTTTATCTGCTTTAATAGTAGGTCCTTGCGTAGCAGCTCCTTTGGCAGGTGCTTTAATTTATATAGCCAATACGGGCGATGCTTTGTTAGGTGGTAGTGCGCTTTTTATCATGAGTTTTGGCATGGGCATACCTTTGCTTTTCATAGGCTTAGGATTAGGTTTTATTAAACCTGGTTTTTGGATGGAAAAAGTAAAAATTTTCTTTGGTTTTGTTATGTTGGCTATGGCTATTTGGATACTTTCTAGAATTATTGAAGAAAATTACATTTTAATTGCCTATGGAATTTTAGGAGTATTTTTTAGTGTCTTTATGGGAATTTTTGAAAAAAGTTTTACAATAATTTCTAAAATTAAAAAAAGTATTTTAATTCTTATTTTAACTTATTCTCTAAGTATTTTCCTAGGGGGACTTTTTGGGGCTAAAAATTTCTTAAATCCTTTAAATTTCAATACTATATCTGCTTCAAAACATGCTTTAAGCTATGATTATATCAACAATTTTGAACAATTAAAGCAAGAAATACAAACAAATACAAAGCCCATAATGCTTGATTTTACTGCATCTTGGTGTGAAAATTGCAAACTTTTAGATGAATTAACCTTTAGCGATGAAAGAATCATACAAGAAATGCAAAATTACAAACTTATCAAAGTTGATGTAAGCGAAAATAATAATGAGCAAATTAAAACCATGAAAGAATTTAATGTTTTTGGCCCACCTGTTTTAATTTTCTTTGAAAATGGAAAAGAAAAATTAAAAATCACGGGTTTTATCAGTGCTGATGATTTATTAAAAAAACTAGAACCATGAAAATTCAAAGTTTGCAAATAGGTAAAATTAAAAACTATAAAAATTTCCAAAACGTATTTATTAAAGATACTTATCTAGAAGAAACACAAATTAATTTTCTAGGTATTTTAGATGATCAAATAGCTGATAAAATTCATCATGGAGGCTACCATAAGGCTTATTTTTGCCAACTCTTGTCAAAACTTATTATATATGGGAAAGATTTCTTAATAAAAAGCTAAATTTTGGCTCAATGGATGAAAATGTGAGCATCGATGGGCTTTGTGAACAAAATGTTTGCATAGGTGATATACATCAAATTTCAAATGCAATACTGCAAGTAAGCGAACCTAGAAAACCTTGTGTAAAAATTTCTAAAATTCACAATAATTCAAATTTTACACATGAAATTTTTAAAACGGGTTTGAGTGGATGGTATTATAAAGTTTTACAAGTTGGACAAATACGAAAGCATGAAAACATTAAAATTTTAGAAAAAAATTCTACTTCACTTAGTGTATTTGAACTCGATCAACTTTTTTACTCCCTACATCAAGCTCTTAGACAAAATCCGAATTTATTAGATAAATTAGAAAATTAAACTCTTTCATATCTCAAAATTGGCACGAAACGATACACAAACGCTTAAAAAATACTTACGATATAAGCTATATGGATAGCTTATAAGTTTTTAAAGTTATTTTTAGGTAAAATAATTCTTTTTTGAAAGGATAATCATGCAAAGACAAACATGGAGCAGCACACTAACTTATATTCTAACAGTTGCTGGAGCAACCATAGGGTTTGGAGCAACTTGGCGTTTTCCTTATCTTGTAGGAGAAAATGGTGGCGGTGCTTATGTATTAGTTTTTTGTATAGCTATGATTATCATAGGCATTCCTGTTATTTTAGTTGAAAATGTCATAGGCAGAAAAGCGATGACAAATAGCGTAGATGCTTTTAAACAAAAATGGCAAAGTATTGGATATATGGGACTTTTAGGAAGCTTTGGCATAATGGCTTACTACATGGTACTTGGAGGATGGGTTTTAGTTTATATTTGGGAATTAACCCTAGGGAATTTTAGCCTTGCCAATGTAGTAAGCAAAGAATTTACTCATCAGTTTTTTAACGACAAAATAGCCTTCAATCCTTTAGGAGTTGGTATTTTTACCACTGTTTTTGTAATTATTAATTATATTATTTTAAAAAGAGGCATTATAGATGGTATAGAAAAATCCGTAAAATTTTTAATGCCTTTATTATTTATCTGTCTTATTATTGTTGTGGGACGCAATTTAACCCTTGATGGAGCTATGGCTGGAGTTAAATTTTATCTTGAACCTGATTTTAGTAAAATTTTATCACCAAAACTTTTAATCGATGTTTTAGGACAAGTCTTTTTTGCTTTATCCTTAGGTTTTGGGGTAATGATAACACTTTCATCTCATCTTAATAAAAATGAAAATATGGCAAAAACCGCTATTTATACAGGGGTTTTAAATACTATCATAGCTGTTTTGGCTGGTTTTATGATTTTTCCAGCACTTTTCTCAGCGGGACTTGCTCCAGATAGCGGGCCTTCTTTGGTTTTTGAAACTTTACCTATAGCATTTTCTCATATCCATTTTGGCACCATTGTGTGTATTTTATTTTTTGTCTTACTCTTGATTGCAGCTTTAACCACAAGCTTGCCAATTTATCAAGTTATTATTAGCGTATTAGAAGAAAAATTTAAATATTCTAAAAATCTTTCTATTAACCTAACTCTAGGGTTTATCTTCATACTTGGCAATCTTCCTTGTATTCTAACTTATGGGCCTTGGCGTGACATTGTTATCATAAAAGGAAAAAACATTTTTGATAGTTTTGATTTCATTAGTGGAAATATTTTGTTTGTTTTAACTGCATTTTTTTGCTGCATTTATGTAGGTTGGATTTTAGGCAAACAAGAAAGTCTAAAAGAACTTAGCAATAACAATACACTTAAAAGTTCATGGTTTGGAATTTGGTTTTATTATGTAAAATATATAGTACCTTTGATTATTTTAATCATTTTTATCTATGGAATTTTAAACTAATTTTTTAAATTTATATCTCTCTAACATAGTGAGATTTCCTAAAATTCCACCTTGATGTATATAAAGCAATGGTTTTTTCCACTCTTGTTTTAATGCTATACTTAATCCTAAAATATCATACAACAAATCAAATTCTATATTGCACTTTAACTTTAAATCCATATAAAGCTCATAAAATTCTTTATACGGTCTAGCAAAGTGATATTTTTTATCACTTGTTAAAAATTCTAAATTTGAAAAATCATAGCTTGGATCTAATGTTAAAATTTGTTTTTTAAGATATTTAATATCACCTACACAAGCGCAAGTAAATACTTTAAATTTAGAATACTTTGCCAAAAAAGCTGCCGAAGTGCCTGTACCCGAAGGTAAAAAAATATCAAAATCAAGCTTTAAACTTTGACTTTGCATTTGAATTTCTTGAGCAAGTTCCATATAGCCATATTGAGCTTCTAAATTAGCTATGCCTTGTTCTATAAAAATATCATCTTTTTTACACAAAGAAAAAGCAAATTGCTTTAAGGATAAAGAATGGATATTTTCTACAAAATCAACACCATTTTCTAAAGCTAAAGCATAGTTTCCACAAGGATTATTCTTAAGAAAAGTAGAAATTTTTTCACAAGCAAAAACAAGCTTATATGATCTTTGTTTAGCAAAAATACTTAATGCCGCCAAAGCATTACTTTGGCTTCCTCCATAACTTACAAAAGATTGATTTTTAGGATATCTTTGATGGATATAAAAAGCAAGTTTCCTAGCTTTATTTCCATTAATTTCTCCTAATAAATCATCTCTTTTAATATAAAATTCAAATCCGTTAAAATTGATTTTTTGTATAGGACTAATTGTTTTAATGAAATTCAAAGAATTTTTCTACATCCTTTAAAGCATTATCATTTTTAATGCTAAATTTTATTTCTATGCGACGACTCTTATCCTTATCTTCAACTCCGTTGACAAACACAGGATCTGAAAAAGAACGTCCACTTGCCATTAAAAGCTTTTGAAGCTTATCACCCTTATAAAAAGTATAGATAAAATTCATCACCTCATAAGCTCTTTTTTGCGACAAATCTAAATTATAAATATAAGATCCATCACTATCAGTATGTCCTTCAATAATGATATTTTCAATGTTAGAAAAAATTTTTGGATCTTCAAGAATAGCATCAAAATATTCGCTTAAGATTTTTCTCAAACTTGCCTTTGCCTCATTTTTTAACATATAAGAATCTTTATCAAAAAGTACTTCAGCAGGCAAAGAAATAGATCCTGTCTTTTCATCTATAGTGATATTATTATCAAGTTTGCTTTGCAATTCCTTGCTTAAATTTTCACGAATCAAACCAAGATTTTGTACCTTTTCTTTAGCTTTTTGAAAATCTTCTTGTAAATTTTTAAGCTCTTCATCTTTTTTCTCTAGTTGACCTAGTAAAATCAAAATTTGCTTATCTTTATTATCTAAAGTTGAGTTCAAATCTTTACTTAACTGCTTGTAATTTGTAATATTAGCCTCTAATTCTGCTTTTTGAGAATTAGCAAGATTTAAAGCACTAGAAGCATTGTTTAAATCAGAACTTAGTTTAAACACTATGGCTTCTTTATTTCTAAGCTCTTCTTTGCTCTCCTCTAAGCGCGCCTCTTGTTTATTGAGATTATCTTTGATTTCTTTTAAATCACTTTGAGTTAAAACATATTTTACAACAATAGCACCTATTAGCAAAATAAAAACAAACATCAATCCTGCCATTAAATCAGCATAAGCTATCCAAAAATTGCTATCTTCTTTTGACTCATTTTTCATTTATTTTCTTTATCTTCATTTTTTAACTCATCATTGCTTTCTTGCTTAGATATTTCTGCTTGAATTTCATCTTGATTTTCTTCAGTCTTAGACTCTGAAAAATCTTCTATTTGTTTGGTTTCATTTTCTTTATTCTGATTTTCACCCCCAGAAAGCTTGCTCATCATTTGACTTGTTTCTTCATCAAGTGCTTTCATTTCTTTTTTAAGCTCATCCATCATTTTGATTTTAGCATCGATACTTTTTTCTTCTTCGTATACTTCTTTAAATTTATGCATACCTTCAAACAAGCTTGCTTTAAATCCCTCAAAAACCTTTTCTTGACTTTCCAACATTGCTTTTTCATAAAGTTCAAAATTTTTACCAAAACGCTCTACTTTTTCATCGAATGCACTTAGCGTCTTATCAAGATGATGAATTTTATCACTACTGATATCGAGCAAGCGATTATATTGTTCTGACATTCTTGTATTGATTTCTTTTAAATTTTGATTGAGCAAACCTATACCATTTAACATTTCACTATAAAGCTTTCCAAGATCGCGTTGATCTCTTTGTGCTTTACTAAGCTCACCCATGGTTTGTTTGATGTGTTCACTACTTAATCTAATAGCCTTTTCTTCTACATTTAGCATATCTTGGAAAATACCAAATTTTCTATCAATAGCATGATCAAGCTCTGCAAAAAAATCATCATTACTAACTTGTTTAAAAATTGCTCCAATTTTTTCAAAATGTTGCAAACTCTCGGTTAAATATCTTTGATCAAGCTCTTCTTTTGTCCAAAAAAATCCACTTGTAGCGTTTTTTTGACGATTTAGTAAACGATCTATTTTACTTTTACCATATTTTTCAAAAAACATCCACCATAATGCAAGAAAAATTCCATAAATTGAAACATAAAAAGCAGTTCCTACTCCACTTAACAAATCTGCAATTTCTTGTTCTAAAGCGGCTGTATCACTAGAGCTAAAATTTGGCATTGAAAAAGCTATGCTGATAAAAGTCCCTAAAATTCCCATCATTGGAAAAATTGCCGAACCTATACTAGCAAAATTCTCATTTCTTGCACCTTTAATATATGTATAAGCAAAGTCATCAAAATTGGCATTTGATTTTGTGTCTTTACCTATGGCAAGAAAATGCCTCATAATATATCTTTTTAAAGCCTGTTTAAATTCATCTTTTTGTTGTTCAAAAATACTATACGCATACTCAGCACTATGTCTAGCAAAAATCAATGCTGTAAAAAAAATCACACCTGTCATAATAACCGTATGTAATTCAACCTTAAAGTCAATTACATTAAAATAACCCAATAAAATCAAAATATAAAGAAAAGCTGGAATAAAAATAATTTTAAAATAAACCAAAGAACCTCTTGCATCTTTGCCTTCAGGCAAAACAAGTTCTGAAATTTCATCTGATTTAATATCCATGAAACCAATACCTCATTAAAAATTTTATTTTAAAGATTGCTACTTAATTTGATAAAAATTTTTAAAACAAAATAAAACTAAGCCTTTAAAATGCTTAGTTTTTGTTTATACAGTTTAAATCTTCAAAAGCGACTTCAAGACGCTTTATCATGCTTTCTTCACCACTTCTTAACCAAACACGCGGATCATAGTATTTTTTATTTGGCTTGTCATCACCTTCTGGATTTCCAATTTGTTCTTGCAAATAAACCCTATTTTTAAGTTCATATTCACGCACCCCATCCCAAAAGGCCCACTGAGTATCTGTGTCAATATTCATCTTAATTACGCCATAACTTACTGCATCTTTAATATCTTTTAGCTCACTACCGCTACCGCCATGAAATACAAAATTTATAGGCTTATCGCTATTTAAAGCAAATTTATCTTTTACAAATTTTTGCGAATTTTTTAAAATTTCAGGTTGTAAACTAACATTTCCTGGCTTGTAAACTCCATGTACATTTCCAAAGCTTGCTGCGATTGAAAATTTATCACTAATTTTTCCAAGTCTTTCATATGCAAGTGCTACATCTTCTGGTTGGGTATAAAGCTTGGAATTATCAATACCTGTATTATCCACTCCATCTTCTTCGCCACCTGTACAACCTAGTTCTATTTCAAGCGCGACACCTAAAACATTAAGTTTTTGAAGATAAACTTCACAAGTGCTAAGATTTTCTTCTAAACTTTCTTCGCTAAGATCAAGCATATGAGAACTAAATAAAGCTTGTCCATGGGTTTTTTTATATTGTGCATTTGCCTCAATAAGCCCATCAATCCAAGGCAAAAGTTTTCTTGCAGCATGATCAGTGTGTAAAATCACAGGTACACCATAAGCTTTAGCAAGTAAATGCACATGTTTAGCCCCACTAATTGCACCTAAAACTTCTCCATTAGGACAATTTTTCCCTGCATAAAATTTTGCCCCGCCATTTGAAAACTGGATAATAACTGGAGAGTTAACTTTTTTTGCAGCTTCTAAAACTGCATTAATAGAATCAGTTCCTACAACATTAACAGCAGGGATAGCAAAACCTTCTGCTTTGGCATAATCATAAACTTTATTAAGCTCATCTCCGCTAATCACCCCTGCTTTTACAATGTCTAAAACACCCATTATTTATATTCCACTTTAGCACTATTTAAAAGATCTTGGCCTTTTTGATTGATAACTTTTTTAAATTCTTCAAATTTAAGTCCGTTTTCAATACCTTGTTTTACTTCATCAAATTTGATTTGACCTTTAGCCTGCGAATTTTCTTTTAAGATTACATGATAACCAAAATTCGTTTTTACCGGAGTTGTAGTAATAGTACCATTTTTAAGTGCGAAAGCAGCATCTGTAAAAGGCTTTACCATAGTTGATTGATCAAACCAACCAAGCTCACCACCTTGGTTTTTTGAACCTGGATCAATTGATTTCTCTTTAGCAAGCTCGCTAAATTTAGCATCTAGTTCTTTACCTTTTAAACCTTTAAGTTCGTTAATAATATCCTTAGCCTCCTTTTCTGTCGCTACTAAGATATGTTTTGCTTGCACTCTTGCAGGTTTTACATATTTGTCTTTATTTTGATCATAAAAAGCTTTAACTTTAGCCGCATCAATTTTAATAGTATTTAAAATTTTCTCTTGATAAACATTAACAAGTATTGCATCTTTTGCACGATCAAGTTCTTTTGTGTATAAAGGATCTTTTTCTAAATTTTGTTTTTTAGCATCTTGCAAAATTAAATCTTGCATAATATATTGCTGAATAAGAGCTTTTTTTTGATTATCTGGCAAAGTTTTAAAATCCTGTCCTCTAAGCATAGGGGCGAAAAATTCACTTACTTCTGTATCACTAATGCTCTTGCCATTAACGGTGGCTACCGTAGCTGCATTTACATTTAAAGCTACACCTGCAATCAAAGCTGCTGTGACTAAAGAAAATTTTTTCATTAGGTTTCCTTTTTAATAAAATGTATATAAAATCAATTATATCTAAACTTGGTTTAAAGCTAATTAACTAAAATTAAAAAATGAAAAGAAATTTAGAAATCAAAGAACTTTTTTTAAAACATTTTGACAAGCCTGTAACAGAGCTTAAATTTTCAAACCTATACGAGCTTTTAGTCTGTGTGATGCTTTCAGCCCAATGCACTGATAAAAGAGTCAATCTCATCACTCCTGATCTTTTTAAGGCTTATCCTGATATCAAATCCCTTGCAAATGCAAATTTATCAAGCCTTAAAACCTATATACAAACTTGTTCATTTTTTAATAATAAAGCACAAAATCTTATAAAAATGGCAAAAGCAGTTTGTGAAAATTTTAACGGAAAAATTCCCCTTGATGAACAAAATTTAAAATCATTAGCAGGCGTAGGACAAAAAACCGCTCATGTAGTTTTAATAGAATGGTGCGGAGCAAATTTCATGGCTGTAGATACTCATGTTTTTAGAGTTTCTCACCGCTTAGGACTTAGCAAAGCAAAAACTCCAGAAGCTACGGAAGAAGATTTAACAGGCATATTTAAAGACAATCTTAACTATCTTCATCAAGCCATGGTTCTTTTTGGACGTTATACCTGTAAAGCTAAAAAACCTTTATGTAAAGAATGTTTTTTAAATCATCTTTGCAAAAGTAAAGATAAGGAACTTAAATGAAAATTTTCATCTTTTCACTAGCTATATCTCTTAATATTTTTGCCTTAGAACCTTACAAGCCTAGTGCTAATTTTTCTTCTTATTTTAACAATATAAACTGTTCGCAAATCTTAGATAAGTTTTTTTATCTAAATTGCTATGATTATAAACTCAAAGGTACAAAAGCCGTTGCTTATAAAATAGAAGCTTCAAATTTGAAAGATAAGCAAATTAAAAAACGGCCGCGCTTTGAAGATGATACAAATATTCCTAAAAAATACCGCACTACTTGGAGTGATTATAAAAACAGCGGCTACACGCGAGGACACACTGCACCCAATGCTTCTTTTAGCTTTAGTAAAGCTGCTCAAAATTCAGTATTTTTAATGAGCAATATTACCCCACAAATTGCTCAAATAAATAATAAAATTTGGAGTGAAATCGAACAAAGAGAAAGAAGTTTAGCTTTAAAATTTCAAAGTATCGAAGTTTTAAATTTAGTACTTTACGATAAAGAACCACAATACATTAAAAACCGTATTGCTATACCAAGTTTTTATGTAAAAATTATTAAAACTCCGAAATTTAAAGAATGTTATCAAGTACCAAACCATGAAGTAAATGATGAAAATATTAAACAGTATCAAATAAATTGTGATAAATTTTAAGGTATAAATTATGGAGATAAATGCTCTTACGATAACCACTCTTTATATCATAGGTATTTCCGCAGAAGGAATGACAGGGGCTTTAGCTGCAGGACGCCATAAAATGGATCTTTTTGGAGTTATTTTTATTGCTCTCGTAACAGCAATTGGAGGTGGAAGCATACGAGATGTGCTTTTAGGACATTATCCTTTAACTTGGGTTAAACATCCTGAATATATTATTTTAATCTGTTTTTGCGCCCTTGTAGCCACAAAAATTCCACGCGTAGTAACCAAACTTGAAACTTTATTTCTAACTCTTGATGCTATAGGACTTGTTGTTTTTAGCATACTTGGAGCTCAAATAGCTATAGATCAAAACCATGGGTTTATCATAGCCGTTGCTGCTGCTGTAATTACCGGTGTTTTTGGTGGAATTTTAAGAGATATTTTATGTATGAGAATCCCCTTGGTGTTTCAAAAAGAAATTTATGCAGGAATTGCCATAATTGCAGGAGCAATCTATTATTCTCTAATAATTTGGCTTGAGCTTAATGCCCTAGTTTGCACACTTTTAACTCTTTTTATAGGAGTTTTTGCAAGGCTTTTAGCTATCAAATATCAATGGTCTTTACCTATTTTTTCTTACAATGAAGAAAAATAATTTATCGTTGCTTTATACAAGTTTGCTAAGATGTTAAAAATTTTAGGAGATTGATAAATGCGAAGAATAAGTATTTTACTTACGATTTTAATAGTTATCAATATAACAGCTTGCGATAACAAAACAGAAAATTACTACAAAAATCATCTTAGAGAAGCAAAAGAAAAAGCGAAAGAATGCAAAGAAAGCGGAACTATTAGCGAAGATTGTATTAATGCATTAAAAGTTGGTATTAAGCCAACAAATGAAGAGAGTAAATACAGTCCAAACATACCAAAAAAATCTGATAATCAAATATTAGAAACTTTAAAACAAAATGATTTAGAAAAAGAAAAAACCACAAAAGATATTAACCAAAGTTCAGAAAATAATAAAAGTATTATAATACCACCTATAACAGAAACACCTTCTGAAATTTATCCTTCCAAAACAACAGAAAACAATCAAAGTTCTATCTTTAGCGATGATATCAATATAACACAGGAAAAATTACCATGAAAATAACTCTTTTTTTAAGCCTTATTGGTATATTTTTTGCAGCATGCGAACAAACCAAAAGTGTAGAATATTATCAAAATCATCCTGAAGAAGCAAAAAAAAGAAGTTTAGAATGCAGACACAAAGCTATCATCAGTCAAGATTGTGTTAATGCATATAAGGTAGGTTTTCCAAAAGATGAATGGGAAGATGAAAATATTTCTAATCCTTAAAAGCTATGAAAGTTTCAAAATTCGCCCATTTAAAAATACTTTCTATTTTCTTAAAACCTGCCTTTTCTAGCATATTTAAATTTTCTTTTTGACTATAAGGAATTAAAACATTTTCTAAAGCTTCTCTTTTAGTTGCAATTTCAAACTTAGAATAGCCTTGTTTTTCTTTATAATCAGCATAAAGTTCTATGATATTTTTAGACAAAAAAGCATCTTCATAAAGGATTTTTTCACTCATAATCAAAATGCCTTTAGAGTTTAAATTTTTATAAATTTTATCAAGCAATTCTTGTCTTTTAGGAGGGCGAATAAACTGCATGGTATAATTTGCCACAAAAACATCGCAAACAAAAAAATCAAACTCACATAAATTAGCTTCAAAAAAACTTATATCAAGTCCATAAGCTTTAGTTTTTGACTTTGCAACTTCAAGCATAGAAGCAGAATTATCCACGCCAAAAAGTTTAAAATCCTTTCTTAGATTTGCCAAAAAAATCAAAAAATTAACACTTGAGCAGCCTAAATCACAAACACTTGCACTTGTAGGTAAAATTTTAGCCAATAAATTAGCACAAAGTTCTAAATTTTCTCTATAAAATGGTACAGAACGATTGATCATATCATCAAAAACACTAGCCACGCTTTTATCAAATTCAAATTGTTTTTTAGGGCTTTGTTTAAAAAGTTCATCTTTCATCATTTTTCCTTAATAATTCTCTAGCTTGTTCTATGTCTTTGGTAATTTGATTTTTAAGTTTTTTTAGATCCTGAAATTTTTGATTCTCTCTTAGAAAAAATATAAACTCGAGTTCAAAAAACTCCCCTTGTGTGAAATTTTCACCCAATTCTTCTAAAATATGACTTTCTATAGCAAAATTTTCATCGCTTGATCTTACACCTAAAAAACTCACACTTTTATAAATATTTTTTTGGCTTTTTAACAAAGTAGCATAAACACCATTTTGAGGCAAAAAATAGCCTTTACAATCTAAATTTATAGTCGCAAAAAGTTCCTTAGAACCCAAACCTTGTCCTTTAATCATCTTCCCTTTGATGCTATAATCTCTTCCTAAAAATTCTTTTGCTCTTTGCAAATTTGCTTTTGATAAAAAATCCTTAATTAAACTTGCATGAACACCTATTCCACCTATGCTAAATTCATCAACTATTATAGTTTTTATCCCACTTAAAGACTCAATATCTTTAGCACTATAAGCCCTATTTTTCCCAAAAGAAAAATCATATCCCACTACTATAAATTTTAAATTGACAAATTCTTTTTTCAAAAAACTTAAAAAATCTTTACCATCTAAAGATTTTATACTTTCAAAATCCACTTCTATAACTTTTTTTCCTGAAATTTCTTCTTTTTGACGATTTGAGCAAAGAAATTGACCCTTAAATTTATTAATAACTAATAAAGCCCCATTCTCATCTAAACATTTTACAAGTTTTAGATGTCCTAAATGCACGCCATCAAAACAACCTATAGCCAAAGAGGTAATATTAATTTTTGATATAGTAGTAAAAATATTCAATATTGCCTTCCTTTCCTTTAATGCTTGATTTTTGCGTATTTTTTAAAAGCCAACCTAACTTAGCACATGCTTTTTCAAAATCCATTCTTGTTTTTAAGATTGCCTTGTCATCTTTTAAAACACCCTTTTTATCTCTTTTGATATTTTTTCCCACTTCAAACTGAGGTTTAAAAAGTAAAATAATTTCCTTTAAAGCCAAATTATCGATATAATAAAGTAAATTAATAAGAGAAATAAAACTCACATCACAAGTAATAAGTTCAAATTTTTCTTCACTTTTAAAGGCTCTAAGATCTGTATTTTCATATAAAATAATTTTTTCATTTACTCTTAAACTTGGATGGAGTTGATTACTACCCACATCAAGAGCAGTGATTTTTAAAGCCTGATTTTCAAGTAAAATTTGCACAAAACCGCCCGTGCTAGATCCTATATCAAGACAATTTTTATGTTTTATTTCAATATTATTTTCTTCTAAAAAATTTTTTAATTTCAAAGCTGCTCTTGAAACATAAATTTCACTTAAAAGATCCAATTTTAACTCATTGGTTAAAAGTATATCTTCAGGATTTAAATCTTGCGTTTTTTTTAAATTTTCTAAAAAATTTTTCACATCAAAAGAAGCTTTAAAACTTTTACCATTAAGCAAAACCTCTTCATTTTCTATAAGCTCTAAGGCTTTATTTCTACTGATATTTAAACGCTTTGAAACAAAAAAATCAAATCTCATTTTAAACTCTCATTTATTCTTTTTTCTAAGTCTTCTTTTTCTTTAGAAAACCACCAAATGCCTATTTCAAAAGCATTTTTTTTAAAAATTTCTCTAAGATCTTTAAGATCTTTTTCAAAAAGATCTTTTTCTTTTTGAATTAAACTTAAATTATGATCTTTTAAAAAATCAAAATTATTCATCCATAAAAGTATTTGTTCTTGTTCGGATTTTAAGGCATTATTTCTTTGCTCTTTTAAAAAATAACTTCCTAAAACCATGATAAAACACAAAAATAAAACAATTATTTTTATCTTTATTTTCAAAACAAAATTAAAAACAAAAGCTAAAAGAGAACAAAACATAAAAAAATTAAAAAAATCAAAAATAAAATTTAAAACCCTAAATCCCAAATATCCAAAATAAGAAAAAATAAAAAATTTTAAATTTGAAACAAAATACAATAATTCAGATAAAAAATCAAAATAAACAAAAGAAGAACTTTTATAAGCGATGATTTTCCTAGAAAAAAGTTCTAAATTTAAAAGTTCATTGTAAGTAAAAAAAAGCCCATAAAATGCATAAAATAAAGCAGTAAAAAAACTAGCGATAACAACTATTCTAAAATCATTATAAGCATTATCTACAAATTGCAAATGTAATTCTTTTTTTAAAAATATCATCAATAAAGGCAAAATTATAAATATAAAAACAAAATCAATTTTTTCAAGATTTAAAAAATTTAAAAATAAAGAAATAAGTCCAAAAATCGCCAAGAAAAAACTAAAAATATAAAGATAAAAATCCCCCATACTAATACGATAAAACAAACTCCCCTTAATCAAAGTAGCTTCTTTTATAATATTTTTTCTAAGCTTTAAAAATAAAAAGAATTCCCAAAAAAGTGTTAAAAAAATAGGAATTAAAAAAAATAAAGAAAAAGCACTCCTTTGCCAAGTTAGCAAAAAGCCAAAAAGGCTTAAAAGCGTTAAAATATAAGAACTATTCTTTAACAAGCTCATTAAAAGCACTTTCATCTATACATTTTACTTCAAGCTCTTTAGCCTTACTAAGCTTAGAACCTGCCTCTTCTCCAAAAAGCACATAGTCAGTCTTTTTAGAAACTGAGCCGCTTACCTTACCCCCAAGCTTTTCTATCAAAGCCTTAAACTCATCTCTTGGGCGTGAAAGAGTGCCTGTAATTACAAAAGTTTTACCAAAAATCACACCATCGCTTTTGATTTCAAGTTTTTCTATTTTCAAATTTAAAAGCTTGTAAAACTCATCAATTCTTGTACGATTAACACGCGTAAATTCGCAAAGACTTAAAGCCATTTGCTCTCCAAAACCTTCTAAATTGGCATAAGCTTCAAAGCTTTGCTTGTGCCACTCTTTACCAAAACTTAAACTTAATTTTTTAGCCGCAACCTCGCCAATATGCTCTATTCCTAAAGCTGTGATAAAACGAAAAAGCTCACATTCTCTTGCTTGTTCTATGGCATTTAAAAGATTGTTAATTTTCTTTTCCTTAAAGCCTTCCAAACCTTCAAAATCACTAAATTTTAAATGAAAAATACTCTCAAGTGTAGTGATTTTTTTGTGCTTGTATAAAAGCTCTACTATATTTTCTCCCAGTCCGTCGATATTAAGACATTTTTTAGAAACAAAATGAATGATAGAATTTACAAGTCTATCTTCACAGTCTATATTTTGACATTTTATTAAAGTTCCTTCATCTAAAAGCTCACTTTGGCAAGTAGGACAAAGCTTAGGGCGTGAAATTTCCATCTCTAAACCTTCTCTACGATCTTTAAAAACCTTAGTGATTTTAGGGATAACATCGCCACTTCTTATCACGCTTACAAAATCATTGATTTTAACATCAAGTCTTGCAATCTCATCAAAATTATGGAGTGTGGCTGATTTTACTACAACCCCATCTAAATTTACAGGTTCTAAAACCGCCACAGGAGTGATCACTCCACTTCTTCCCACTTGTAAATTTACACCTATTAAACGCGTGGTTTTTTCAAGTGCAGGAAATTTAAAAGCTGCCATAAATTTTGGAAATTTTACCGTATAGCCTAATTCTTCACAAAGTGCAAGATCATCAATTCTTACCACCATACCATCCATCATCATAGGCTTTTTTTCTCTTAAAGCTAAAAGCTCATCATAAGCTTTTAAAACCTCGTCTAAATTAACACAAAGTCTTACAAAATCATCTTTTAAAAAACCGAGCTCTCTGATAAATTGCATCACCTCGCTATGTTTGGTAAAATTTAAGGTATTTTCCCCTACTCCCCAAGGATAAAATTTCAAATTCCTTTCTTTGGTGATGCTTGTATCAAGCTGCCTTAAACTCCCACTTGCAGCATTGCGTGGATTGGCAAATAAACTTTGATTTAAAAGAGCTCTTTTTTCGTTGATTTTCTCAAAATCATCTTTTAAAATCACCACTTCTCCACGAATTTCCATCCTTTCTTTATAGGCTATATTTTTAGGTATATTTTCTATCTCAAAAACATTAAGCGTTATATCCTCACCCACTTCGCCATCGCCCCTAGTGGCACCGCTTACTAATTTACCATTTTCATAAAGCAAATTTAAACTCGCTCCATCAAATTTAGGCTCTATAAAAAAGTTTTTTTCACATTTTGTGCGTTTTGCCCAAGCCCTAAGCTCACTCTCATCAAACACATCTTCCATCGACCACATACGCTTTAAATGAGCTATTTTTTTAAACTCGCTTTGTATAGTAGGAGCTATTTTTTGCGTTGGAGAGTCTTTTGAAATTTCATCTTTATTTTGTTCTTCAAAAGCTCTTAATTCTCTGATTAAAGCATCGTATTCTTCATCGCTAGCCAAGGGTTCATCTTTTTCATAATATGCCCTCATCCACAAATTGGCTAAAGCAACTTTTTCTAAATACTCTTCTTTTTTCATCTAAACTCCTATATTATCCATTGCCTGCGCTAAAGCAAAAAGTTGTTTGTGCTCATATAAATCATGCACTCTTATAATACTAGCACCATTTTCAAAAGCCTTTAAATGCAAATACAAAGTTCCTGCTAAACGATCTTTAATCTCGCTTTGAAAATACGCATTAATCACACTTTTGCGACTCGCACCTATAAGCAAAGGCTTGTTAAATTGCAAAAAATGCTCTAAGTGTTTGATTAAAATCATATTATGCCCCGCACTCTTTCCAAAACCAATACCTACATCTAAAATACTTTCTTTTACTCCAAAACTTTCTAAAAGTTCAAGTTTTTCTTTAAAAAATAAAGTCATCTCATCAAGTAAATCTTCATAAAAAGGATTATCTTGCATGTTATTTGGATTGTTTTGCATGTGCATTAAGCAATATTTTGCCTCATATTTACTTGCAAGTTTGGCTAGATTAAGATTTCTTAAACTTGTAATATCATTAATGAGTTTAAAACCCTTATTTAAAGCATATTCTAGACAATATTCATCAAAACTATCTAAACTAAAAATCGCTTTTTCATGATAATTTTTCTCATAAATTAAGTCAAGTACTTTTTTCAGTCTTTTAAATTCCTCTTCCTTGCCACAATACTCACTCCCAGGTCTTGAACTTACCGCACCTATATCGATATATTCAGGCTTTAAAGCAAGAAAGTCATTAAGCCTTTTTTCAAAGTCTTCTTCACTCACACGACTTTTTGCATTAAAACTGTCTTCATTGACATTAATCACTACCATAAGCTCAGCTTTTTTTGGTTTTAAAAAATCTTTTTGCAAAAAAAGAGCCAAATTTTTAAGTCCAAAATCTTGAAGCTTTTCTTTAGCAATAAGCTTTTGAATTTGTTCTTTACTTGCCATTAAAAGTGCATTTGAATGAGTGATTTTTGCAGTAATTACTTCTTTATGAGTAATAAGTTCAGCTCCTACTCTTAAAGCATCTTGTTTTAAAATATTTGCTGCAGGAGTGGAAATATCTTTGATAAAAATAAAATGAATTTTTGTTTTTTCACTCATAATCTTTTGTCCCATTTTATGGGGATTTATGAAAGAACAAAGCAAATTAAAATCGGTATTTGGATTGATTTTAAAAAATTTCATTTTATTTCTTTGTATAATAATTTAGTAAAAGAGTAGCTAAAAGCACCCCGCTTTTAGAATTTAATTTTGCAAGCTCATAGCCTTCATAAAAAAACTCTAATTCTTCAGCATTAAAATCTTTATATTTCACACATTCTTTAGCAAGTAATGCGATTTGATCCATAAGTTCATTTTTATCCAAATTTTCATTTTTTTGCAAAAAATCAAAAAGCATTCTTAAATCCATTCTATTAAGATCTAAATCAAGTTTTTTAACTTCCTTTTCAACTTTTCTTTTTTCACAAATAAGACGTGATTTTATAGTAGGTAAAAGTAAATTTTTAGAAGGTACCACAATAAGAAATTTAATATTTTTTGGAGGTTCTTCGAGAAGTTTAAGTAAAAAATTTTGTGCTTCTATCCTATAAGAATCCGCCATTAAAACAATAATTTTTTCTTCGGTTTCTGCGATATAGCTTTCTTTTTCAACTGCTCTTGCATCATCAAGTAAAAATTCATTTTGTGGCATAAAAAATCTTAATTTTTTAATACCAAAATTATTAATCATTTCTTCTTTAATACCTAAAAAATCTTCACTGATAATAATCTTACTAATAAACAAAATATTTATCCTAATTGCACCTTGGAAAATAATATTGCATCCAAACTTACATCAAAAAGTTGATATAAACTAATAAGCTTGATATCCAAGTCTTTATCTTTAGAATTTAAATAAAAACTATCTTGTAACTGCTCATCAAAAAGCCACAATAAACTATCATCTCTTGATTTAGCGATTAAAGATTTATTATCAGAAGCACTTCCTATGTAAAAATACACATAACCATTAGGAAAAGAAATGTCAAGCAAGTCATTAAGTAAAGCTATATCTTCTGAACTTTGTACTTTCTTCTTGCATAAAGAATTTAACGACACAAAAGGAAGCATGGGACGAGCGGCTTTTGAATTTATATTTTTTAAAAAATACTCTTCATACCAAGATCTTTGTTCATCGCACATTAAGACAAAAGTGCGTCCCTCTAAAAGATATTTAAGTCTTGCAGCCATCAAAGGAGCCCATTCTAAACGACGCGACTCCAACCATGCCATAAAAGCTCCGCCATTGCGAATATTTTCAAGAGTAAAACTTAAAAAATCACTCATTTATTTATCAAGTCCGTAGCACTCATGTAGTGCTCTAACTGCAAGTTCTCCGTATTTTTCATGAACTATCATTGAAATTTTTATTTCACTAGTAGAAATCATACCGATATTAATCCCCTCATCAGCTAAAGCTTTAAAAGCTTTACTTGCCACTCCTGAATGTGATTTCATGCCTACGCCGACTATAGAAACTTTTACTACAGCACTATCACTTTCTATAGTTGTTTTTGAGCTTAAAATTTTTTGCATAGCATTTTTAGCTAATTCAAGTTCATTTTGAGGAACCGTAAAACCCAAATTTGTAGCGCCATCAACTCCAACATTTTGTATAATCATATCTACATTAATATTTTCATTTGCTAAAACAGAAAAAATTTCAGCTGCGATTCCAGGCTTATCTTCTACATTTCTTAAAGTCACTCTTGCTTGATTTTTATCCAAAGCAATACCACTTACTAAAGCTTGTTCCATTCCATCTTCCTTTGTTATCATTGTTCCTTCGTTATTGTTAAAACTACTTCTAGTTACTAAGTTAACATTTAATTTTTTTGCAAGCTCTACAGAGCGATTTTGCAAAACTTTTGCACCCAAACTTGCAAGTTCAAGCATTTCTTCATAAGAAATTTTATCCAATTTCTTTGCCTTTGGTTCAATTCTTGGATCTGTTGTATAAACCCCATCAACATCGGTATAAATTTCACACAAATCCGCATTTAAGGCACCTGCTACCGCCACAGCACTTAAGTCGCTTCCACCACGCCCTAAGGTAGTTACATTACCTTCCTCATCTACACCTTGAAAACCTGCTATAACAACTATTTTACCATTTTGAAGTTCTGATTTTATCGCTTTTGTATCAATATGATGAATTCTTGCCTTTGTAAAAACACTATCTGTAATAATTCCCGCTTTTCTCCCAGAAAATGATATAGCAGGATAACCCTTTTCATTTAAAGCGATCGAAAGTAAAGCGCTTGTTACACGCTCTCCACTGCTTAAAAGCATATCCATATCTTTACCATTAGGAGTTTTACTAAAATATTCAGCTTGCTCGATAAGAGTATTTGTCACCCCACTCATTGCAGATACTACAACAACAAGTTGATTACCCTGTTGCACACTTTGGATAACCCTATTGGCTACTGCTTCGATACGCTCAAGTGTTCCAACGCTTGTTCCACCATATTTTTGAACTATAAGCATTTTAGATATAACCTTTCTCTTCAAAATATTTGATCACTCTAACATAAATATTTTTTTTGAAATGATTAATCATTTCAAAAATTTGTTTAACACTCACAAATTGATAATCATCAAATTCAGGATGCTTGGTATTGATATTGATTGTAGCACCGTGCTTTAAACGCACTAAAAAATATTTTTGAATCTGTCCATCATAAGGATACATTTTTTTAACAATTTTACTCGGAAAATCATAACTCAACCATTCTGGATACTCAGCAATGATTTCAACCTCATCAGTGCCTATTTCTTCTTTTAGTTCTCTAAATAAAGCGTTTTTGACACTTTCACCTTTATCAATACCTCCTTGTGGAAATTGCCAAATATTATCCATATCACTTCTTTTAGCTATAAAAATCTTACACTCAAAAGGATAAGAACTTGATAAAACAATAGCTGCAACATTTGGTCTATAATTTTTCTCGTTTTCCACAATATTTTTCCTTAAATCTCAAGAATATAATTTTAACCTAAATCAAATCAAATTTTTATTAAAATACATTAAAAATTTAATAAAATATTTTAGGGTTTTTATGTATTTTTATATCCATATTCCATTTTGTGAAAGCAAATGTAATTATTGCGCTTTTACAAGTTTGAAAAAAAATGATTATGAAAAAGCTTATTTTCAGGCTTTAAAAGAAGATATTGTTTTTCAATTAAAACAATTTAACATTCAATCAAATCAAATTAAAACCTTATTCATAGGCGGAGGAACACCAAGTTGTGTCGATGCGTATAATTATGAAGATATTTTTAAAATTTTATATCCCTTACTAGATAAAAATGTAGAAATTTCATGCGAAGCTAATCCCAACTCAGCAACATTAAATTGGCTTAAAAATATGAAAAATCTAGGAGTTAATCGCATTTCTTTTGGAGCTCAAAGTTTTCATCCTAAAAAACTTCACTTTCTTGGAAGAATTCACAATCAAGAAATGATTATCAAAGCATTAGAAAACGCAAATAAAGTAGGTTTTAAAAATATCAATTTAGATCTTATTTATGATACAAAATTAGACAATAAAAAAATGCTCGAATTTGAACTCTTGCACTTAAAAAAAATCAAGGATTTAATCACACACCTTAGTGCTTACAATTTAACCATAGAATCAAACACAGCCTTTGCCAAAAAAGAACATTTCAAAAAAAATGCTCCTAATTTAATGAAATTTTTTATCAAACAACTCTTAGAACTTGACTTTTTTCAATATGAAATCAGCAATTTTTCAAAAACCAAAGCCCAAATTTGTAAACATAATCTTGCTTATTGGCAAGGAAAAAACTACCTAGCTTGTGGATTAAGTGCGGTAGGATTTTATGAAAATAAGCGTTTTTATACAACAAAAAACTTAAAAGATTACATAGAAAATCCCACTTTTAGATCTATAGAGCAACTAAGTTCTAAAGACTTGAATTTAGAACACCTATTTTTAGGACTTAGAAGTGTAGTAGGGATTGATGAAACAAAACTCAATCAATGGCAAAAAGAAAAAATAAATATATTATTAAAAGAAAAAAAACTTTTTTACAAGAATAAGAGATATTTTAATCCTAATTTTCTCATTAGTGATGAACTTGCTTTATATCTCTCATCTTAAATTTAAGTTTTTTAAGTAAAATATTTATTTAAAATATCAAATCAAAGAGTAATGATTAATGAGTTTTGGTGAAATTATAGTTATTTTAGTTGTAGCGATTTTAGTCTTAGGGCCTGATAAACTTCCAGAAGCTATAGTACAAATAGCAAAAATTCTAAAGGCTGTAAAACGCAACATAGATGATGCAAAATCAAGCATAGAAAAAGAAATACGCATCAGTGACTTAAAAGAAGAAGCTAAGAAATACAAAGATGAATTTTCAAGCACTAATGAAAATATACGCAAAAAACTCAGTTTTGAAGAATTTGATGACCTTAAAAGAGATATTTTAGATAAAACAAAAGTAGATTTAACCTTTGATAGCAGAGATAATAACGTAAAAAATAACCTTAGCGGACAAAATTTAAATACAGAAGAAAAACCAAATCTTAGCAAATTAGAAACACAAGATAAAACGGAAAAATAAATGTTTGAAGAATTAAGACCTCATTTAATAGAACTTAGAAAACGCCTTTTTATAAGCATTGCTTGCATTGTAGTTATGTTTATTGTATGTTTTGCTCTACGAAGCTATATCTTAGATATTTTAAAAGCTCCACTTATAGCTGTTTTACCCGAAGTAGCCAAACATGTGAATGTAATTGAAGTACAAGAAGCCTTATTTACCGCAATGAAGGTTAGTTTTTTTGCAGCCTTTATCTTTTCTCTACCTGTGATTTTTTGGCAATTTTGGAAATTTGTAGCTCCAGGACTTTATGATAATGAAAAACGCCTTGTGGTGCCTTTTGTTAGCTTTGCAAGCATTATGTTTGCCTTGGGGGCTTGTTTTTGCTATTTTGTTGTAGTGCCTTTGGCTTTTAAATTTTTGATTAATTTTGGTTTAAATGAAGATTTTAACCCTGTGATTACCATAGGAACTTATGTAGATTTTTTTACGAAAGTTGTTGTGGCTTTTGGCTTAGCTTTTGAAATGCCTGTAATTGCCTTTTTCTTTGCTAAAATCGGACTTATAGATGATAGTTTTTTAAAACGCCATTTTCGCATAGCTGTTTTAGTTATTTTTGTTTTTTCAGCCTTTATGACTCCACCTGATGTTTTATCTCAATTTTTAATGGCAGGACCACTTTGCGGACTTTATGGACTTTCTATTTTAATTGTTCAAAAGGTAAATCCTGCCCCAAAAGATAAAGAAAGTGATGAATAAAGACTTACTTCTTTCAAGCTATGATTACACTCTAGCTAATGAACTCATAGCCAACTATCCTGCAAATCCAAAAGAAGATGCTAGGCTTTTGGTTTTTGATCGCAAAAACAAAGAAATTTTTCACACTACTTTTAAAAATTTAAAAGACTTTTTACCCGACTGCGCGATTTTTTTCAATGATACCAAAGTTATTAAAGCAAGAATTTATGGCAATAAAGCAAGCGGAGGAAAAATAGAGCTTTTCTTACATCAACCTTTTTTAAATTCTCACAATCCGCTTTTTCTAGCTCAAATTAAAGGGCGGGTTAAAAAAGATGAAATCTTATATTTTAAAGAGGATTTAAAAGCGCGCGTTGTAGAACTTTTAGATGATGGTCTTCGAAAGGTTCAATTTTTTCAAAATGATAAAACCTTAGACACCTCAAATCTTTACAACCTGCTTGACAAGATAGGACATATACCCTTGCCTCCTTATATTAAAAGGGAAAATGAAAAAAGCGATTTGAAAGATTATCAAAGTATCTTTGCAAAAAATTTAGGCGCAGTGGCTGCTCCGACTGCAAGTTTACATTTTAGTGAGACTATGCTTGAAAATTTAAGAAAAAAACACGAAATTTATCATTTAACCTTACATGTAGGAGCTGGAACCTTTAAAAGCGTGGAATGTGAAAATATACAAGAGCATAAAATGCATAGTGAATTTTTTAATATTCCGCAGCAAGCATGTGAAATTATAGATTCTAAACAAGCTATTTTAGGCGTAGGAACAACGGTAACAAGAACCATAGAATATTATGCAAGAACTAAAACAAAAAGCGGTTTTTGTGATCTTTTTTTACACCCGCAAAATCCACCTATAAGACAAAATCATCTTTTAACCAATTTTCATTTACCAAAATCTACTCTTATCATGCTAGTTTCAGCTTTTATCGGTAGAGAACAGTGTTTAAAACTTTATGAACTCGCCATAAAAGAAAAATATCGCTTTTACTCTTATGGCGATGCGATGTTAATCTTGTGATTTTTCTTTAAAATTTATTGCTATTTTAGCTTGAAGTTTTAGCCAATCTTTTTGAAGCATGATAGGAAAACCACCATAAACACGCCCGCCTTCTAAATTTTTACTCACACCGCCTCTTGCAGCTATGGTGCTAAAATCGCCTATTTTTAAATGTCCACTCGTTGCACTTTGACCACCCATAATAACATTGCGTCCTAACTCACTTGAACCTGAAATTCCAGTTTGCGCCACAATGATACAATTTTGACCTATATTGCAATTATGTCCGATTTGAACTAGATTGTCTACCTTAGTACCTGCTTTGATAATAGTGCTATCAAAAACTGCTCTATCTATAGTTGTACAAGCCCCTACTTCTACAAAATCTTCTAAAATCACATTGCCATTATGATAAATTTTATAATGTTCGCCGTTTTTATTGTGCGCATAACCAAAGCCATCGCTTCCTATTACACAATTGGCAAGCAAATGACATTTTTTACCGATTTTAGTGTCATTATAAATAACTACATTAGGATGGATAATACTCTCATCACCAATGCTGACATTATCGCCTATATAAGCTCCTGCCATAATGATTACATTTTCACCGATATTTACATTATCACCTATATAAACATTAGGCATGATTCTTGCGCTTTTTGCAATATTTTGTACTTTTTCTTTAGCTGTGCTTATCAAAGGTTTAGCAAAAAGCTTGCTTAAAAAAGCAAAACTCAAATGTGGACTTTGAGTAATCAAAGCTTTAGTATCTTTAGGTACTAAATTTTCATATTCTTTAGATACTAAAATAGCAGCAGCTCCTGTGTGAGGTATATCTTTGGTATTTTTCTCACCATCACAATAAGTAAGCTCTGTAAAATTTGCTTTCAATAAAGAATTTAAAGCACTGATTTCTATATCCTCGCCTTTATATTCCAAGCTTAAAAATTCTGCTATTTCACTTAATTTCATTTAATCTCCATCAAAACAGATCCACTGCGAACTATATCACTAGGATTGTATTTTTTAATTGTTTTTAAAAAATTATCAATGCGATTTGCATCATCAGCAACCATTAAAAACAAAAAATTCTCATTGCTATTTGCAATAGTACCATTATAAGCTTTCAAAACGGCATCAAGTCCACCTAAATTTTCATTTAAAGGAATTTTCACCAAAGCCATTTCTTTGTCAATAAATTCCTCACTTTCTATCACTTTATAAGTAGGAATAAGCTTATGAAGTTGTTTGACTATCTGCTCAAAAGTTCTTTCATTTCCTGAAGTGACTATATTAATACGCGAAAATTCTTTATTTTCCAAAGGTGCTACTGTAAGCGAGTCAATATTATAACCTCTTCCTGAAAAAAGTCCTACTATACGAGATAAAACCCCATGCTCATTTAAAACAATTACCGATAAAACCCTTCTCATTGTCTATCCTTTGCCTTTGGTAAAATCATATTATAAATCGCACCTCCTGCAGGTACCATAGGTAAAACATCTTCAAAACGATCAATTTTTACATTTAAAATAGAGGTTTTATCGCTTTTTAAAGCTTGGCTAAAAGCTTGAATGAATTCTTCTTTGTTTGAAATTTCATAACCTTCGCAACCAAAACCTTGAGCAATTTTGATAAAATCAGGCTGAGTATTTAAATCTGTTTGTGAAAAATGCTCTTTATAAAACATACTTTGCCATTGTCTTACCATACCTAAAAAGGCATTGTTTAAAATAATATTTATAGTTTTTATACCATACTCATGAGCAGTCATAAGCTCTTGGATATTCATCAAAACCGATCCATCGCCTACAAAATTAATCACCACTTCTTCACCCACAGCAAGCTTTGCACCCAAAGCAGCAGGTAAAGAATATCCCATAGTTCCTTGCCCTCCACTTGTTGCAAGTTGTCTTGGATAATTAAAAGGATAAAACTGTGCTACCCACATTTGATGCTGACCCACATCAGTAATAATCCTTGCATCTGGAGCCATTTTCGCACATTCTTCAATCACCCATTGCGGTTTTAAAATCTCATTGCTATCTTCATAAGAAAGCGGATAAAGTTCATTATAACGCTTTAAAGTTTCGCGCCATTCTTTAAAAGTTGTATTAAAATTTTCCTTTTTAAGCTCTTCTAAAAGCTCTTTAAGAACTTCTTTAATATCTCCTACTATAGGATAATGTGCATTGATAATCTTTGAAATAGAACTAGGATCAATATCAACATGAACTATAGTCGCATGTTTAGCAAATTCACTTGTTTTTCCTGTAATCCTATCATCAAATCTTGCTCCTACACTCACAAGCAAATCACACTCACTTAAAGCCATATTAGCAGCATAGCTTCCATGCATACCTGCCATTTTAAGATTAAAAACATCATCACTTCTTAAAGTTCCAAGTGCCATTAAGGTTTCAACTGCTGGAATTTTTGTAAATTTTATAAGCTCTCTGATTTGCTCACTTGCATTAGAACTGATACAACCTCCACCCAAGTAAAATAAAGGTCTTTTTGCTTCTTTTAAAAGCTCTGCAAATTTTTTAATTTGCTTTGAGTTACCCTTATAAACGGGTTTATAAGTTTTCATAGAAATTTCTTTAGGATATTCCCAAAGTCCCAAAGTTGCACTTACATCTTTTGGCACATCTATATGCACAGGCCCAGGTCTACCACTTCTTGCTATATAAAAAGCCTCTTTTAAAATGCGTGGAAACTCTTCTATGCAAGTAACTAAATAATTATGCTTCACGCAAGGTCTTGAAATACCTACTGCATCAATTTCTTGAAAAGCATCTGTACCAATAAGAGAATTTGCTACCTGCCCTGAAATCAACACCAAAGGGATAGAATCACTATAAGCCGTAGCTAGACCTGTAATAGTATTTGTAAAACCTGGTCCGCTTGTAACTATAGCTACGCCCACTTCTCCGCTCATTCTTGCGTAAGCATCAGCAGCATGCAAGGCCGCTTGTTCATGACGCACTAAAATATGTTTAAAATATTTTTGATTGTAAATTTCATCATAAATATTAAGTGCAGCACCTCCAGGATAACCAAAAACAATTTTAACATTTTCTTCTTTTAAAGCCTCGCAAATCATTGCTGAACCGCTTAACTCTTTCATAATAACACTCCAAAAAATTATTGTAAAAGCTCTTTAAGTGCTAAATTAAGTCTTTTGCCATCAACACTCGCACCTAATTTTATTTTAGCTTCTTTCATTACCAAACCTTGTTCTTTTAGTGAACTTACACCCAATTCTTCTATAAGTTGTTTTAAGACTAAAGTTAACTCCTCATCACTTAGTTGTTTAGGCAGATAAATTTCAAAAAGACTTATTTCATTTTGTTCTTTTTGTGCTAAATCTTCACGATTTGCCTTAAGATAAAGTTCGATTGCGTCTTTGCGTTTTTTGATTTCACTTGCAATGATTTTATAAATTCTTTCATTATCTAATTCTATTCTTTCATCCACTTCTATTTGCTTAAAAGCTGCATTTAGAGTTCTTAAACTATCCCTTTTAAAATCATCTTTTTGTTTCATTGCCTCTTTGATATCGTTTAAAATTTGTTCTTTTAAAGTCATTTTTTTCCTTTTTAGTTAAAATTACAAGCTTTAAGGTTTAAACCAAAACCTTCTAAGCCTATATAGTCTTTATCACAACTTTGAGATAAAAGTTTAATTTCTTCTATACCAAAATATCTTAAAATCTGTGCTCCTATACCATAGTTTTTGTATTGAGTGGTACTGGATTTTTCTCCTTGCATGAAAACTATAACGCCACCATTTTCACTAAGAAATTTGATTTGCTCTAAAAGTTTTGAAAATTTATCTGAAGTTAAAAGCTCAAAATCACTACCACTGATATGAAATTTAACATTTTCGCATTTTTTGATATCTTTAAAGCAAAAAGCTATGTGTTGGGTTTGATTATGATCACTAAAGATAAATTTTTCTGCTTTAAAGCCTGCTAAAACACTTTGACTTTTTTCTTCAAGCTTAATAAGACTTTCATGTTTTAGGCGATATTCTATAAGATCGCTTACGGCTATCATATTTAAATCATGTTTTTGGCAAAAAATTTCTAGATCTTCTCTTCTTGCCATATCTCCATTATCTTTTACAATTTCACAAATCACACAAGCACCTTTTAATCCTGCTAATTTACAAAGATCAACCGTGCCTTCTGTATGACCTGTGCGTTCTAAAACCCCACCTTTTTTTGCGATTAAAGGATTGATATGCCCTGGTCTTACAAAATCACTCGCTTTAGCATTATCATCGGCAAAAATTTGTATAGTCATATTTCTTTCATAGGCGCTAACTCCCGTTGTAGTATCTTTTGCATCTACGGTTATAGTAAAAGCAGTTTCGTGGTTTGAAGTATTTTTAGGCACCATTAAAGGAAGTTCAAATTTTTTTGCTAAAGCTTCATCTAAGGCTACACAAACCACACCACGAGCTTCTTTTATCATGAAATTTACTTTTTCTTGGGTGCTAAATTGTGCAGGAAAGATTAAATCGCCTTCATTTTCTCTATCTTCTGCATCTACCATAACAAGCATTTTTCCTGCTTGTAAATCCTTAATTGCTTGTTCTACACTAACAAATTTCATCTTTATTTCCTTAAAATTTTTAAAATTATAACTTAAATTGCTTGACAAATAAATTAAAATTCATTATAATCATACTTTTAAAAAAATATTTATTGGGGTATCGCCAAGCGGTAAGGCAACAGGTTTTGGTCCTGTCATTCAGGGGTTCGAATCCCTTTACCCCATCCACTTCTTATTTTATATTTCAAATATCTTATATGCCGCGAAGTAGAGCAGTGGTTAGCTCGTCGGGCTCATAACCCGAAGGTCGGGAGTTCAAATCTCCCCTTCGCAACCAAATGTATTAATCTTTAATCCTCTTCACTTCTTTTTATTCGTATTAAAATAATTTAAAATAATTGTATTGTTATAATTTTTGTTGAGTTTTTAAAATACTTTAAAAGAATGATTGCAATCCAAAAAGAGTTTAACAACCTT